>JBMYJV010000007.1:0-18411 GCA_049594755.1 Candidatus Poseidoniaceae archaeon | reverse complement strand
CCACGATAACGATGGAATCGTTAACTGGGCCGACGATGATTGGGATGGCGACGGAATTTCCAATACGGTCGAACTTGGCGCTCTACCATACGATTTCGTAGCACCATTCGACCACGATAACGATGGTACCCGTGACGACATTGACGAGGACGATGACCAAGATGGAATGCATGATATCGACGAAGTCATGCTCTGGCCAGAGCGATTCAACCGCAACTCCACAAACCCATGGGATCACGACGATTACGGTAACGGCGAAGCACTTGCAAACCCGAACGACTTGACGACTGGACCTGACGTCAACGATACCGATGACGATAACGACACTCGAGATGATCTTGATTACGACGTTCTCGAAGAAGGCTTTACTTCCGACCCTTGTTATCAAGGTGCCTTGTCCTCCGATTGGGATCACGACAACGATTGTGTTCTTGATGAAGACGACAAAGCGTTGACATTCATTACGCTCGATATACCTGGTAATTTGTGGCTTGATGCACGAAGTCCTGCTATCTTCAGCGGCGTTGTTGAGTGGATCAATCCGATTTCTGGTGTTCGTGAGAATGCAAGCGGCCTACCTGTTCAGATTCATATCGAGTGGGCAAACAATGGTACAACAGCCATTGAAACAACCAACATCTTGTCTGACCAAAACGGACAATTCTCTGTTGGTCAATTCCTCTATCCTGAGGACATCATTGTTGGAGACAACACGACCTACAAGGTCTATGCTGTTGTAACCGAGATGTTCGCATTCAATGGCGCAACCTCCTCGGACTACTTGGTTGGTGTTGAGGCAAACATGACCATCGACCCGAGCAGCAACAACTGGGACTACTTCCGAAGCGATGAACAACAATTGTGGTTGGAATTCTATTCTTATTATACTGCAGATTACGAACGTGGAATCTATTCCAACCCGATTCCATACGCTCCAGTAACGTTCTCGTTCTATGGTGGATTGTTTGGTAACCTAACGCACCCAACCAACTTCACCAACTTTGACGGCAACGGATATCGCGCAAACTCGTTCGGTCTGACTTCTGTTTCGTTTGAGCAAACAGGTGGAGCAAACGGTGTTTGGAAACAAGTTCAGTTCAACTCAACAATGGACAACGGACCAGGAAAGGCACCCGGCGGTCTTGAAGAGATTATTTGGAACAACAATACGAAGATGCACGATATTGTTCAAGACGCTCAAGGTTTGTCAACGCAATATGTCCGAGTAAACACCAGTCTTCCGAAAGGCGATTACAGTTACATCGGACAAGTACAACCTGAGCTTGCAACAGAGTATCCGTTCCCATTCTTGCACGGCGATGAATTTGACAACGCTCGTTCGATGCGCGTCATGCACCGAATGAACATTGACGGAGTTATGACATTCGAAGGAGTCCATCCGATCACGTTCTTTGATTCAACCATCAACAACGGAGACGGAACCTTCGGTAACTGGCGCTACGTCTACCACGGCCCTGCTTTGACTGCAGCCGGATTGAACTACAACGAAATTTCCGCCTACAAGGCATACAGTATGCTTTGGGACGGAACAATGAACATGACAACAAACAAGCCACTTTTCACAGGCGAAGCAGAGGACATTGTTGATTTCGTTGACGTAAACTCGACGCACTGGTTCATCAAACTCGTGAACGGTGGTGACAGTGACCTACCACCTTGCGGTCAAATCGACCCAACCGATCCCGACAGCCCAGTTCGCTGTGAAATTGTCCCGGAGATGGATACAGGTACATCGCTTGCATTGGCTGGAAGCGTCACCAACCGCACACTTGTCCCATGGACCATTGAACCGGTTGCAGTCCAGCTTGACAAGGACAAGAACGGTGTGTTTAGTAGTGGTGGAGAAACCCAATTCACACAAAAACCGAACTGTATGGATGCTCAAGGAAACAGAATTCCAATGCAAAGCATTGACGATGAAACAGAGTGCCTCACTAAAGGCGGTGTCGAAGCTGAGTATGATTACAACTTCACGTGGGAAAGCCAGTATTCATCTGGAACTTATGGAATGCGGATCGACTTCACCAATTCGGGATACTACTTCACAGGCAACTCATCAGCACTTGCAACTACAGGTGCGTACATCAATGTCACTGTTGTTGGAACAACCTCGTTCGAGTTGACCTCGATTGCTCGATTGTATCGAAACACGAACACATCGATCCAAGCACGACTCGTTGACAACTCCCTGCAGCCAGTTCGTGAAGCGCCTGTGAACTACACATGGTCGTTCGATGGACGAACAGAAACAAGTTACACCGATACGAATGGATTCTTTGAAATGCCATTCAACATCACAGCAGAAGACGATCTCGGTCTTTTCTCTCTCACGTTTGACTATGAGGGCACACCACTTCTCAAACCTAGCAATGCTATGCAAGATGTATGGGTTGTTTCTCGAACTTTCCTCTCAGTTATTTCAACTGACGGAAATCGTCGTCAATCAGGTGACTTGTGGGATTTCACAGCGCAAGTGAAGGATGACAATAAGACCCTTGAATTCGATTCTGGAGGCCGCGACCTTGATGGAGAAAGCGCACCAAACGGAGGATTGGTTGATGTTATCTTCGAAGGAACGGACTTCGACAACGTTCAACACCGACAAGTCGTTGCCACACTGGCTCCATCTGCTGGTGTTATTTCGCTACCAGAGACGCAACCAGACAACTCCCATCTGTGCTACTATGACGGAAACGATGACGGGTTTGCAGACCGTGACGTGAACCAAGATGGTAACCTCGACCGTCTCGAAGCCGTTGGCTGTTTGAAGGCTGATATCAGTCCACTTTCGCCGACCAAGTTGCGAGAAGACCCAGAGTCATTCTTGCCTGATGGATTCGGTCCAGTCAACGTCGTTCTGCGATTTGAGGAATCGTTGCCGAACGAAGGCTGTGCCCCTCTTGATGCGAGCTATCTCGGTCTACAGGGACAGTGGGATCCGTGTGCAAACGTACCAGGAAACAACCACTACCGTACGGTCATGACCTACAATGCGAACGGATTCTCGCTCATTGGACGAACTTCGTTATCGGTTGATGACCAAATTGTTTACACGAGTGAAGTTGATCCAGTAACTGGATTGGTTGTTCCAAAGCCAATGGTTGTCACAGGACAATTGACCGACGAACTTGGTGAAGTTCTCGTAGGACGAACCATCCGTGTCAGTTACGAAATGGTCAATGGCCAGAGCGGCCCCGTCAACTGTAATGCTGCAGTGACCGATTCGAATGGAAACTACTCCATCGTTTGCCCACTCTCTGACGTTCTTGCTGGAAAGACCAAGGTCACTGTTTCGTACTCGTCTTACGACAACAACGATGCATTCCGTTATGACAACAAGACCATTCAGACCGAATTCGATGTGTTCTCGAACTCATCGCTTTCGATCACTGAGGTTGGACCGTTCAAGTCGAGTGTTGATACGTACAACATCGAAGGTATTCCATACCCTGTACTGTACCTGAAGGAATCCTTCCACATCGACGCGTTGTTGACACAGAGCAACGGACAAGCAGTCGGTGGCAAGTGTCTCAACATTTACCTCGACCCAGAAGAAAACATTCGTCCAATTGCAACCATCCGAACCAACGATCTTGACGGTACTGTTGAGTGGTTCAGCGGAGACCCGCTCCAGAATCCATCGCTACGTGGCGTTGAACTCACTGGTGGAAAGAAGGAAGGTTTCCGAACACTGAAGGTTGCCTTTGAGCCGGACTTCAACGTCCCTGGTGGATGTGATAAGGACGTCGAGAACGTTCTGAATGGGTCAGAGGTTGAAATGGAAGTCCTTGTCCGATCACGTGTTGATCTGCAAGTCGAGACCAACTGGTACTACGGTGGAGAAGCAGGAATTCCTGAAGGAACACTCGTTATTGGTGAAGTTGCACTCCTACGTGACCGTCTTGATATTGCGATTGAGAACGAAGAAATTCAATTCATTCGACAATACCGCAACGAAACTGGAGCTTGGGTCACCATGTCGGCTGCGACAAACAAGACCGTCACCAACGAACAGGGAATTGCTCGTTTCGAATGGTCGTTTGATGGACGCTCCTGTGACGGTGTTGAGTGTACGGGTGAATGGCAAGTCATTGCTTTCTATGCAGGCAGTCAGAACTTCCAAGCATCTCAGAACAACATTACGTTCGCTGTTGATTACAAGGCTGCTACAGAAGTTGAGGCGAAGGGCTTCTTCAGTCCAGAAAACGCCATGGCATTCAGCATCGTTCTGATGGCATTGCTCGTTGCAGGTGCTCTGTATTATCGTCGTGTCGTGAGCCGACGTCAAGTCCAATCGCTCAGAGGTATTCTCACCGATACAATGATGCAACTTGAAGCAAGCAACGAATACATCAAGATCATCTTTGATTGTTACAAGAACCTTGTACGCCACTTCCGAAAGTACGGCTTCATGAAAAAGGTTTACGAAACCACTCGTGAATTCGAATCAGCGGTACGTGCAGCGTTCAACATGGTTCCTCCGCAACAACTCGATGCGTTCTTGACCATCTTCGAAGAAGCTCGCTACTCCGATCACAACATCGGTGTTATGCAGCGCGACCAAGCGATTTCAACACTTGGAGCGATCACGTCCTCCATCACCAGCGCATTGGGTGAGGAAGGACAGGTCAAGCGCTACGAAGTAACTGGCCTCTACGATAAGCAAACGAAGGCCGGTGAATTCGTCGCTGCAGACGGTTCAGTCCGACAAGCTGGAATTGTTGAAGGCGAATCCACAGATTTCAAGATTTGATTGTTGAATCTGTTGCACTGAAAGTTGGTTCGGGCCAACCTTCAAGGGCAGGATGCGCTCTCGCATAGCCATGGAAGACTGGAAGTTACTCATCGACCAAGCCATGCAAGTTGAAACGAACAACACGATTGAAGCGCACAAAATCTACGGCGATGCCGTACGCTCTGCTCTCGCTCAGACACAGATGTTGCTCGGTGACCTTGAAGCTGCTCAAGTGATTGAAGCACTCTATGGTGCTCTCGTTGCTTATTCGCAGCAAGTCATGTTGCGAATGAAGGCGGAAGACCCAGAAGTTGGAGGCGTTGACCATGCATTCCGAGCAGGTCAAGCCTACGGCGTTTCGTGTGTTCTCAACCATCTGATCGATCAGTTGACCGATGTAGCAGGAATTACAGCACTCGGAGCGCTCGATGATTTCTCAGATACGCTCCATGATGAGATCATCATCCAAGGGCGAGCTGCAGGCCTCACTGTGGAATTGCTCGATGCAAAGGGCGAGATTCTCTTCGATTGAAGTCCTGCATTCGCGTCGGTGCCTTCATAACGGGTTGGTTGGTCGCGAGACTGCCTCAAAGCATCGAGGGAGTCATATGAGCAAGCCAACACGAAAGACAAATGCCGATTTGGTCGGTCTAATCGACCAACTGAAAGCCCAGTCTCGTGACACAGGCGCTGCACTATGGCGAGATGTTGCTAAGCGCCTCTCCAAGAGCCGCAAAAACTGGGCCCAACCAAACCTAAGCCGCGTAACTCGTTACGCTCCAGAAGGTGCGACCATTCTCGTACCTGGTAAGTTGCTAGGATCTGGTGAAGTCACAGGGAACCGCACCATCGCCGCCTACAGTGTCAGTTCCAGTGCACGAGCGAAGATTGAAGCCGCAGGTGGACGCGTTCTCACCTACGGTGAATTGATGAACGAAAATCCAAACGGAAACGGGGTGATTATTCTTGGATGAAGCAACAACCTACGTTTTTGACGCAGATGGTCTTGTCCTTGGACGCCTCGCCTCCACAGTAGCGGACATGCTCCTCAAGGCTGCACGCTCTGATCGTGATGACAAGGTTGTCATCATCAATGCAGAGAAAGCCATCGTTTCAGGAAGTTCACGCTCTGTTCTGCAGAACTATCACGATAAGTACGCATTGAATCACGCACGCAAGGGACCTTACTTCCCACGTATGCCAGACATGATTCTCAAGCGCACCGTTCGTGGTATGCTTCCATACCAACGAAAGAGCAGTGGCCGCCGTGCTCTGCGCAACCTGCGTGTTGAGATTGGCTGCCCTTCACACCTCGCTTCGGGCCTTCCAGAAGGTCACGTCGAAGGCGATGCAAGCAAAATCCGCAAATCCTTGCCAGAGAGTTTCGTCAGTTTGGGCGACATCAGTGCAAGCCTTGGTGCACCTGCGCACCGATGGACTGGAGGTGAACAATGATGGCACGAAAGAAGAAATCCGTTGAAAGTTCAGGAAAGCGCAAGACAGCCATTGCACGAGCATCTGTCAAAGCTGGAAAGGGTCGTGTTCGTGTCAACAGCGAACCAATCGAAATTCTCCAACCTGCTCTTGCACGACGCAAGGCTATGGAACCACTCGTCATCGCTGATGCCATGAACCGATTGTCCAAGGTTGATATCAACTTGACAACAACCGGCGGTGGCATCATGGGTCAAACCGATGCCATTCGAACAGCTATTGCACGTGGACTTGTCCACTACAACGGTGGAGCAGAAGGAATTGATGAAGAACTTCGAGATGAGTTCTTACGATTTGATCGAAGCCTCTTGGTCAACGATCCACGTCGTAAGGAACCAAAGCATCAACTTGGTCGTGGTGCTCGTCGCAAGAAGCAAAAGTCGTATCGATGAGGTGAACAAGAGATGATTATTCCAATCCGTTGTTTTAGTTGTGGTACCGTTATTGCTCACAAGTGGGATGAGTTCAACAACAAGATTGCTGAAGGAACCAGTGTCGATCAAGCACTTGACGATGTTGGCCTCGAGCGATACTGTTGTCGACGCATGTACGTTGGACACATCGATTTGATCGAAGAGATTGTCCCGTTCAGCGCTCAGCACAAGTGAGGAGATTCACGGGCCTGTGGGTTAGCTTGGCCTATACTTGGCGGCTGGGGGCCGTCAGACCCCAGTTCAAATCTGGGCAGGCCCACTCCTCATGCGTTGGCTGAATCCTACTGTCATGGAAGCCTTGCATTGATATGGCTTGAACGCTAGCGTAACGCATGCGCTCACGTGCACTCCTTCTGGTTTTCCTGATGCTGGGTATGTCCTTCTCTTCTTTCGCATCGTCTGACTCAACCATCTCAAGCAGTACCACTTGGAGTGGAACGGTCGTTTTGAGCGGGAATGTGACGGTAGATTCGTCGACGACACTCGTTCTCGAACCTGGAACCATCGTAGATGCTCAGTCGTATTGGCTCCAGATCGATGGTGTACTCGAGGCAAGTGATGCGCAGTTCATGACGAGTGAAACCTCAACCAGCCTTGGCTCCTCGGGAGCAGGACTATGGGGCGGAATTACCATCTCTCCAGGTGCTTCTGCAGTCCTTTCGAACATTACCATTTCAGGGGCAGAATCGGCTCTTGAGGTACATGGTGAAGTCACCATCCATGAGTCAATCGCCATTTCCAACAGTTACATTGGCTTTGATATTGCTTCATCTGGAATCCTCGATGCAACGAACGTGACTATGTCATCCATCGAAATTCAGTCGGTGGTCAACGATGGTGATTTGATCTTGGATACAGGCTCTTTTGCGGATACGGCGACAGGTATCTTATCGACACATTCACTCACTGTCAACGATGTTTCGTTCTTTGAAACCGGTGTCGCAATCGATGTCGTATCAGGAACTGCAATCATTACGGGACTTGGGCTTGAAAATGTGAGCGTTGGCATTGGATCGGACTCTGGAGCATCAACGACAGTATCCAGCATTTACGGACAGCATGTTGCACTCGTTGTCGATGGAACGGATGCTGATGATTTGACTGTTTCAAACGCCCTTATCTCTGGAGAACGACTGCTCTGGGGTTCGATGGAGAGTATTTCCATATCTGACACAAATTTCACACAAGAACAACCAGGACGATCCGTGGTTGACCTTCGATGCCTTGTTGATTGTTCATTCGACAACGTCTACATCCATAATGCAGACATCGGCATGGATGTCGATGGTTCAGGTACAACGACGCTCACGGAATCAGAAGTTCATGGAGACCAACTTGGAATTCGTGCGTCTGGAACTGGACAACTCGTTGTCGAAGCGAGCACAATCATAGCGAATGAGACAGCTCTTTCCATCTCAAGTTTGAATTCCGAGATCAGCCAATCAACACTCTCATTGCATGATGGCGCCGGCCCTGCAGTTGTTTTACTTGAAGGTGAACATCAATGGAACGATGTTGAAATCTCAAAACCATACAGCAGCCTCGATACCGAATCGATGGGTCTTGATGCATGGTACACGACAATTGAATCAACTTCGCTAACAACCAACGGTTTTGCATACGGTATTGAGCTCGAGGATTCGACACTGAATGCGGATGTTGGAGCGTTCATCAATGGAAAGGAGCGAGGCCTTCACGCAATTGATGCGACTGCATCGATCGGAACATTGACCACAACGGCCCAGCAATATGGACTCGTCTTGAGTGATTCATCGACGGTCATTGTTGAGGATTGGACCGCCAACCTGCACAACACTCCTCTTTTGCTTGAGGATGGTTCAGTCGCTCATGCACGTGACTTCGTACCTTTGAACACTGCACAGGGCTCGAGCGATGCAGTCGGAGATGGAACGTTTCTGTATGGAGGCCCGACTTCAAGTAGTGTTTCAACAACAAATTCTGGATATCTGTACGAAACTTACGTTTCATTTGTTGACGTGAACGATCAACCGGTCCAAGCGAAAACGTATTCACATGGATTTGAATCAATTGCTGATTCGAACGGAGTGGCCTCACTGCCACTTCTTGCATCTGGAAGCATTGTCGAAGTGCTTTACGATGGTCAAGGGGTGAGCACCGAATTGTTTGGGAATCAGCAAGGTCAAACGGCTCAAATTATCAGCCTACCAGAAGGTGACTGGAATTTACCAGATTCTTCTACAATCGTGTTAGGCCCGAGAACCGATGGCACCCCGCACCAACTAAACGGAGATTTGAATTTTGGATTAAATTCACACCTCAAGCTCATTGACACGACTTTAATCGTTGATCCATCATTTTCTGTAGATTTGGGATATTCAGGAAGAATCACTGGAAATAACGGAATCCTCAACGCCTCATCCTTTTCGATGAGTGTCCAATCAACCCTCGTATCAGAAGGTCAAGGGTTGGAGATACAATCGCCCGTATCGTGGGGCTGTTCTCAAACACAGAATATAGCAAATGTGAGATTTAAGTCAACAATTTCGATTATGCCATACTGTGACGTTCAGATGATAGGTGGTCAAGCAAATGGACAAATTTCGACAGGTACTGGTGCCTCATTCACGTTAATTTCCACTTTAGATATCGAAGTTCTTGACAAAGGTCTTCCAGTTGAAGGAGCGATCATCATTGTTGATGGCCAAACCGTTCAAACAGATGCACTGGGTTCTGCAACAGCACAAACAACGGCTCGCACCGTCGATGCTCAAGGTGATGTGCAGGAAGGCACGAAGACGGTTACCATGCAGATTGGTTCATTCACGGAGTTCTTCGCCTGGAATGTTCAACAATCCACTTCGCACACCTTCATGGCCTCCACCGTTCCAACTGGAACAATCAGTTCCTGGTTGATTCTTGAAGAGACATGGAGTCCATACCGATTGGAAGGTGACTTAACGGTCGCATCAAACACAAGAATGACCGTCAATGACGGTGTTGAATTACGTATTGCTTCGAACGCAATCATCGACGTTCACGGCATCTTTGAAGCCGGAACAGCAACCATCTCTTCAACAGGATTTGGGGCTCGTTGGGGTGGACTGATGTTGGACGGAATTGTGGGGTCAAGAGTTGACCTCTCTGGAACCCTTCTCGCAGAAGGCTCACCGCTGATCACCATGGCTGGTCGCGGTGATGTAAGTGCACAGGGTGCACAATTTGCTCGTTCAGCGGGTGCTGACCCGCTGATCAGCATCTATGCATCAGCACAATCTTCGTTAACGCTCATTGATTCGGAGTTGAGGGATGCAGGTTCAAGGTGCATTCAAAGCCAGAGTCCAGATGCAACCATTGTTCTCAGGGATGTTGGATTATCGGACTGCAATGGAGATGGTCTTTGGGCACGACTTTCTCAAATCGATGTTCAAGGCATTACGCTTGGAACTGGACTTGAAGACGGAATTGATTTGACAGGCACTTCAGGTCAAATCAGTGGCATTCAATCTTCTTCGTTTGATGGTGATTACGTGGTTCGAATGCAGTCGATTGAAGACGGATTCCTTCTAGCGGATTCAAGCATACATCCAGGAAACAGTGGTGGTGTATTTGCGTTCATGTGTGAAGACATGGTCATGAACAATCTGACGGTCAATGGAGCTCCAGGTATTGATCTTGACGAAACCTCAGGCGAGATGAATGACATCATCCTCGATGGGGACGGATCTGGCATCGGTCTGACCATCCGACACGGATTGTCTGAACCAGTTGTTGCTGAAGATATCCAAATATCAGATTACTCGGTTGGCCTCAAACTGCATGCACACGATTTTGAAGATCCCGCTACGGCGACTTTACGAAACATGTCAATCGATTCAGTCGAAGCATTATCAGCTGAATTCTTTGACGTTCGAATTGAATCGTCCTCATTGAATGGAGGCCTTTCCATCGCAGGTAGCACAGTTGACGCTATTGACTCAACTCTAACAGGTTCTGAATCAATCGATGCAAGCGGCCTACTCAACGAATGGTCATCGCACTCTCTTCATGCCGTCTTGAATGGAGAGGTGGTTGAAGCATCGTACGTTTTAACTTCGGATCTCATGAATGAACCGCTCATATTTTCGGGAATGTTTGTCGATGTTGAATTGCTGTATGAACAAACAACATCGGTTGAATCAACATCAATCACAGAGGTGTCTGCTGAGGTTGTTTCTACACAAAGCCTCCCAACAAATCATGTGTTCTCTACAGGACTGGGTTCAGATCAGAATGTGGTCATCACACTTCTCGCCAATGCACCTCCTGCACTTTCCATTCAATCGCCTTATTCTGGGCAGCGATACATGGAAACACTCCCTGTCGAGGTTGCCATGACCGTCTTAGACGATACAACAGAATTGGCCGACATGGGGCTTTCTTGGAAGGTTTTTGACGCTCAAAATCAACTGATAAGGGAAGGTACGACCCTATCGACTTCATTCAACATTACATCATTGGAAACGGGTCTCTTCGTTGTTCAAATTATGGCCATGGATGACCTTGGGTTGACGACAATTGCTGAAGTGGACATTGAAATTACCCAACTTGATACAGATGGAGATTGGAGTTCGACATGCAGTTCTACAACATGGTTTGACTCATCGACATCGTTGCAATGTGGGCCCGATATCTACGATCCTGACGACGATAACGATGGCCGCTTGGACGAGAACGATGCTTGGCCAAAGGACCCCTGTGCGTGGATTGACACGGATGAAGACGGTCAGCCTGACAGGATTCAATGTCCACCTGGTGCAACAACAACGCTGTTCGAAGATCAGGATGATGATGGTGATGGGATTCCAGATGAACTCGAAGGAACATCCTTGGGAGAGTCTGAAGACTCTACGACGCCATTGATTCTTATCGGTTCCATTCTCGTTCTTGTTCTCATCATCTTCTTTATTCGAATACGCGGTGGTGGACCCAAATCCTTGGGCGAAATCGATGAACGAATGCTCTGAGGTGATGACATACTCCCAAGCGCAGAACCAGTTGCTCTTGCAATGGTTCTCATCCTCGGTGCTATTGTTGCTTGGGATGCATGGTGGCTTACACGACAACATCGCGACATACCACAATTCGGGCAGTTGCCCAACAATGGATATGCATGGAAAAGTGAACGCAATCACGAGATGTTTCGTCAATGGGCCAATTTGGGTTCAATGGCAGCAATGATGGCATTACCATGGGGATTTGCGTCGTTTTCAGATACACCCATCACGTATGTGATCATCTGGGATGTTCTGCTCGGATTGCACATCATTTCTCTTCTTGTCCCAAAACGATATGCTGTCACTCCGACACATCTTTTCGCAGACGGGCAACGTTACGAGTGGTCCCGGCTCGTCCTTCCTAAGCGTCAACCAAAGCACAGAATTATGTTGCTACGAAAGGGCTGGGGTCCATTCGGACCACTACCACTCGGCGGCGATCGCAGCGACCTCGATATCGCAGCAGAGAAGATCATCGAAATTCTCCATCAAGACCAAGAGGAATGATGAGAGGTATGGCTAAGTGATTCCTTGATGTGTTCACATCATGGAATGGGCACGTAGTGGAGATGACGTGGTTGTTGTACTCGAGCCTGGTGAAGAGATTCACACCTCTCTTCGCCAGCTTGCAGATGAACTGGGAATCAACGGGGCAGTGATTACGAGTGGAATTGGACGGACAATGAACTCAACGTTTGGCTACATGGATGACACGTTCACATACCATCGCCGGACGCTTGAACAACCTGCAGAACTCGTTACCCTCCAGGGTAATCTCGCACGACATCAAGACGGCTCGGCATTCACACACCTTCATGCCACATTTGCTGACGATGATTTCGTAACACAATCAGGACACATGTTTGAAGCAACTGTCTTCGTCGTAGCGGAAATTCATATGCGCATCATGTCAAACATTGTTATGACGCGTTGCCCAATGGTTGATGGAGAGTTCGTTGAACTTAAACTGCAAAATCATGAACCTTAAATGGGGTCAACACGGTGGTAAAACATGGCTCAGGATGGTGAAGATTCCGCTCCCAATCAGAGCCGCGTAGCATGGTTGGCGGAACAAATCGCTTATCATTCGGACTTGTACTACAACCAAGCGAGAAACGAGATCTCTGACGCAGAATTTGATGCCTTATGGGACGAGCTTAAGCAACTCGAACCGGATCATCCGCAACTGCAACGCGTTGGAGCTGAAATCGATCCCGGCACAGTCAAGGTCGATCACATGTTTCCAATGCGTTCGCTGAACAAGGGAACCAACGATGAGGATATTGCGCATTTTGTCAAAGAGTCTTCACTCGAATCGACACGATTCATATCCCAACCAAAGCTGGATGGTTCCGCACTTTCTCTTGAATACAGAAAAGGTCGATTGGTTCGAGCTGCAACAAGAGGAAGCGGCGACCGAGGCGAAGACGTCACCAAGAATGCGCGCAAGGTCGAGAATGTACCGCATACGCTCGGTACGGAGGTTGATGTTCACATCCGAGGTGAAGTCGTGATGCGAAAGTCCGTTTTTGAGGAAAAGTATCGCAACATTTCTCCAAATCCAAGAAACCTTGCAGCAGGGGCACTTCGCCAGAAAAAGGCGGATGGAAAGGCCGATGCAAGCGACTTGGTCTTTCTGGCATACGATGCGAAGTTTCCGAGTGAAGCATCTCGTCACCCTGATTCGAACGCACCGCCAAGCGATCCATTTGACAGTCTTCTCCTCGAGTGGCTGAACAACGTGGCAGGTGTCAAACCAGCACCTTGGGTTGTCCATGATTCGGATACAGAAGGTGCTTCCATTGAATCGCTCTGCAAAGAGACTGAAACCTGGAGTAAAGAACGAGAGGCCTATGGCTTTGAAATCGACGGACTCGTCTTCAAAGTTGATGACCTCGAAAAGCGAGATTTGCTCGGTATGACGGCACATCATCCTCGTTGGGCGCTTGCATGGAAGTTTCCTCCAGAAGAAGCAACTTCGGTTCTCCTTGATGTTGACTGGCAAACCGGCCGGACGGGCAACATCACTCCCGTTGCACGCATTGCACCTCAACGCGTTGGTGGCGTGACAGTAGAGAACACCACCTTGCACAATCTTGGCGAAGTTGAACGATTAGGTATCCAAATCGGAGATAAGGTTCGAATTGTTCGTCGCGGCGATGTTATTCCGAAGATCGAAGCGAGCCTTGGCCCTGCAACGCAACACGACATCGATGGTCGAGTGCATGCTGATGGAGAATCATTCCAAGGCGAGCTGCCACAACGCCGACTGATTTCGCCGCCTGAAGATTGTCCTGCTTGCAACGGACCAGTCGAGATTGAAGGGGCATTCCTTCGTTGCACAGATGTCCAATGTACGGCGCGATTGGGTCGAAGCATACTCTACTATTGCCGAGCGCTTGAAATGGATGGAATTGGAGAAAAACTCGTTGAGCAACTCATCGATGAGAATCTCATCTCAAGCATCGCCGATTTGTATCGACTTGATGAGCGCATGTTGCTCTCACTGGATCGGATGGGCCAAAAGTCAGCGGACAAGGTTCTCAACGAAATTAACAAGGCTCGCTCGATGACCTTCTCCAAATTCCTTAGTGCTCTTGGTTTGCCGGGCATTGGTCCAGAACTTGCGGCAGCGATTTCGAATCACTTCAAAGCTCCAGAACAACTTCTCGCATGGGTTGATGACAGTATCGCAGACAACTCTCGAATGTTGGAATTAACATCGATCGAGGGGGTTGGCGAAATTGTTGCACTCCAACTACGAGATGGAATACATCTTCGAAAAGCATTCATCTCCGATCTTCTTGCCTTCCTAACGATTCAGCAAGAGAAACTGGTCGAGGCCGGTGGTCCACTGGAAGGCATGACGTTCTGCGTAACTGGCACACTTTCTGAATCGAGAAAGAGTATTCAAGCACGAATCAAGGCTGGTGGCGGAAAGGTAGTTAGTAGTGTTTCAGGAAGTTTATCTGTGCTTGTTGCAGGCGAGAATGCTGGATCGAAACTTGCCAAAGCCGAAAAATTGGATGTCCAAGTTTGGGATGAGAAAACCTTGTTGCAACGATTGTCTGGAACAACCACGCCTCCTGAAAACAAACCTCCTGCGACGCAGCCAACACTGTTTGATTATTGAGAAATATTCTGTCGTCAGGAACGAACATTCTTAACGAGCATAGCATAAATTTCGCTCATGCAACTGAAAGCCATTCTCCTCTCTGCTGTTGTTGCAATGGTCGTACTCACGCCTGTCATCGAAGCGAATTCAGGCGGTAAACACAACTCCTCAGGAGGATGTGGTTGTCATGGAGGAAGCTCATCATCGGTCTCTATTTCTGAGAACTTCCCATCGAGCTACACACCTGGCCAAACCTATTCGATTCAGATTTCAGTATCTGGCGGTGTAACAGGTACACACGGCGGTTTCAATGTTGAAGTTGACAAAGGATCGGTATCAACCGGAGGAAATTCTGGTGTCAAAGTTAGTGGTAAGTCCGTCACGCACACGAACAAAGCAAATCGTGCATGGAGTTTTGATTGGACTGCCCCTACTTCTGGAAGTGGTACAGTTACGGCTGGGATCGCAGGAATGACAGCGAATGGTGCGAGTGGAAACGGAGGAGATAGTTGGTCTACGACATCAGCGACCATTACGGAAACTGTTGTTGTGTCGAATAATCCCCCAATCGCGACCAATGTTCAAATTTCACCATCGAGCCCTACATCAAGCGATGAAATCACACTGACCTACACATTTTCCGATCAAGACAGTGGCGATACTGAATCAGGGACAACCATCCAATGGTCACTGAATGGGGCGCACCAATCACAATTTGATGGTTTGTTGATAATTTCAAGCTCATCCCTCCTGAAAGGAGACAGTTGGCAAGCTTCAGTAACACCCAGTGATGGAGAAGATCTCGGAGCAACCGTGAATTCGGACACGGTTACAGTGTTGAATTCCCTTCCTTCGATTTCTTCTGCTACAATTTCGCCACCAAACCCGACTGTAGGTGATGACCTCACTGCATCAATTTCAGGTGAAACAGACAACGATGGTGATACACTTGCCTTTGAGTATCGTTGGTATCTCAATGGTGCTTTGCAAGATGGACTTGATGATCTCACAATCGTACCGTCGCTCGCAACACGGGCTGATGATGTCTGGGAAGTTGAGGTTCGTGCTCATGATGGGGAAGGACATTCTCCTTGGGTTCGTTCCAATACCGTTTCCGTGACAGGTGATACTTCGAACAATGCACCGACGGTGGATTCCGTTACCGTCTTACCTGCGAATCCGAAGACACTCGACACCCTTGTGGCTTCCTCGACTTTTTCTGATGAAGACATGGATTCCATCGTTGATACGCAATACCGTTGGTCGAAAAACGGTATCCTGACCACAATTTCAACATCAACGCTCGATTCAGCGATGACGACAAAAGGCGATCTATGGACTGTTGAAGTTCGGGTAAACGACGGTACAGAATGGTCGTTGTGGACAGCATCATCGAGCCTTGAGATACTGAACACTGCGCCATCATTGGATTCTGCGACCATCGGCATGAATGAAGCCGCTACCGATGAAAATGTGACGGTGATGGCAACGATGAGCGATGTCGATGGTGATCAAACAACCATGAGCATCACTTGGTACCTTGATGGAGCGATACAATTAGATTACAACGATCAGGCAACGCTCCCTTCTTCCGCTACGAACAAAGGCGAATCATGGACTGCTGTCGTACAAGCGAATGATGGCGAAACAATAAGTTCCCAGAGCGAAACACTCTCAGTGTTCATCATTAACTCAGATCCACTTCTTTCCATTGCTTTAGAAAATGCAACTTCTCAAGATGATCTTGTCCTTCAAACATCCATGTCTGATATTGATGATGATGTCACTGAAGTTTCAACCATTACTTGGTTCAGAAATGGGTTTAGGGAAGGTTCACTCGATGGTGCAACAATTGTCGCATCGTCATATCTTGGCCCAGGACAAGAGTGGAGTGTTGAGGTGAATGTTACAGACGGTGCATCATACGTCACCTCAACAGCTTCCATCATTGTGGAGAATACACCTCCCACTGCGAAAATTTCTGTGCTCACTGATGCTCTTTATGGTGGTGAACGAGTCATACTATCTGGATTGGACTCAACGGATCCAGACAACTCCATCGTCCGATATCAATGGATTTGGCTGAATGGGGCCTCCTCAGGATTTGAAGCCTCATTCCTCATGCCAGTGAGTGGTATTGTTGAGGTATCGCTCACGGTCATCGATGAATCGGGAGCAACAAATTCGACCTCGATGATCATTGAACCGATTTCGGAATTGGCATGTCCAAACCTCACTCAAACAGTATCTGGTACCAACGTTCAGCTTGATTGGACGTGGATTTCTTCTGTTCCAGCATCCTTTGAAATTTCGAGAAATGGTGTTGTCGTTGGTGTGACCAATGAGACAACCTTTACCGATTCTCCAAACCTGATAGGTAGCTCAAACTATGAGATCCAAACACTACTTGGTGACCGTATTCTCGAATCACCCTGCCAATCTCCTTCAGTCAGTGTCGAAATCGATGCAGCGACAATTGAGTTTGATGAGGGCCCATCTGCCGTTGCGGGCTTAGGTTTGGGTTCAGTCTATGTCATCGTTGGAATACTGCTGTTCGTTGCGAGTCTGTTGCGCAGGGGTGAAGAACAATGAAGCAAAAGTTGGTTCTTCTTCTTGCATTATCCCTGCTTGTTCCACTTCACGTGAGTGGGAATCCAGGCGGGGTTGGAAACAGCCTCGAAAACATGCAATGTGGAGGAGCTTGCCATGGTGATGCTAATCAGAATGCTACCTCCAATTTGCAACTCAGTCTGCAGCCATCTGGAACAGTTTGGGTAGGTCAACCAACTGAAATTACAGTCCAGATTTCTGGCTTCGATACCTCTCATGATATCGACCAGATTGGAATTTTTCTCCTCTCCTCGACCAATGCCAACAACGACATTCCAACCACAGATGGGTGGAGTATACTTTCAGATGGAATGGGTGGCACGAACAATTACATCGAGTATGCATCCGTTGATTCCAATGTTCTGACTCATTCTTGGATTCTCCGAGCAGACGAAGTCGGCGAGAAAGTCCTCTATGTCTCGGTACATCATGGCGATAATTCAGGTACTGATGCTGGAAGTCCTTTCTTTGGTGTTTCTCAAGCATTCGAAATAACCGTTGAAGCCATCCCTGAAAACTTGCAGAGAATTGATCCAGAATACCAGCCTCCATCTTCAAGAGAGGTTGGTGAATCGACAACGCTGTGTCTTGAGACAATAGCAGCGAGCGACGTTCTCATCGAATGGAGGGAGCCTTCCGGAGAATCGTATCAAGTTGAGACCATCCAAAACAACGGCTGCTGGAATGCAGTATTGCCGTCTGCCCTGTCACCATCCACCATTGAATGGCGCGCCATCCTCGACGGTGAAGGGCCACAGCAAACAACACCATGGTTCTCGCTGACGAGTGCTGAACCCGCATGGGAGGCAGATGAAACTGCCTTGCTGCTTCAGTCGATTGCCCATCTCGTCCTCTTCTTTGGGTTGGTGCTTTTGGTACGAAAACCGAAACGAAGCGATGATGGATTCAAGGATTACATGGAGGAGTCCCTATGATTGAGTCTGCTACGTTTCACGTCATAACAACAGAATTGGTTGTTGGATCGTT
>JBMYJV010000006.1:0-19038 GCA_049594755.1 Candidatus Poseidoniaceae archaeon | reverse complement strand
AGAAGAAGGTGGTAGTGGTGCATTAGCCATCGTTTATGCATTAGGAATCGGAGCCCTCTATGGGCTCATGGTCAAGGGATTCAAGGTTACGCATCACTCAGCGGAAACGGCATTTGAATTCATGAAAACTCGGATGTATGCGGGTGTCGATCTTTCCGTTGCACTCCTCTCAGTCGGATTTATTGTTGGAATTCGCATTGCTTCCTTTATTTTCCTAGGAGGAATAATCGGGTTCGGAATTCTTGTCCCATTGTACGGATATCTCAATGGATGGCCAGACTCACAAACACTTGCCGAGGGATTCGACAAACTCTGGCTTGAACAAGTCCGCTATGTTGGTGTCGGTGCGATGGTTGTAGGTGGCATTTACACCTTGTGGAGTATGCGAAAAACCATCATTACAGGATTGAAGAAATCCTTCGTACAGAACGAATCTGATGGTGAACTGCATCTTCGAACAGAGAAGGACCTTCCACTTCAGTGGGTTACTGTAGTTTGTGGTGTACTTGTCGTCTTGACCTTTTTCTTCTACTGGATGATCACCGGGTCCTTACTTCTCTCACTTGCAGGTGCTCTCTTCCTCGCATTGGTAGCATTCTTCTTCGCTGCTGTTGCAGGTTATATCGCTGGTGTCGTCGGTTCTAGCAATTCACCAGTGTCCGGTATGACGATTGCAACGCTGTTGTTTACCGTTGGACTGGTTTGGCTCGTCGGTTCGCTCATTTTGGATTTGTCACAGACAGAACTCATGTACGCCACACTCCTTATTGCAGCCGTTGTTGCGAGCAGTGCCGCTATTGCTGGAGATGTAATGCAGGATCTGAAAACTGGACATATGGTTGGAGCGACACCTTGGCGCCAGCAAATTGCTGAAATCGTTGGCGTCATCACAGGTGCTTTTGTCATAGGTCCTACCATTGCTCTTCTGCACAATGCATTCCAGATTTCATCCACAGCGTGTCTATCAACGAACGAACGCATTGCCGCCGCTCAACAAAATGGTGACATGTCACAATCGATGTACGATTGCAGTGAGGCTTTGTTTGCACCACAAGCTGAATTGATTGGTGCCATCGTCAAAGGAGCATTCGTTGGTGATATGAATCTCCCGATGGTGTTCTTGGGAGCTGCACTCGCAGTGGTGCTAATCCGCCTTTCAATGCCAGTCATGTCGGTAGCAATTGGCATCTATTTGCCTCTGAAGTTGAGCGTTCCAATTATGCTCGGTGGTATCTTGTCATCACTAGCCATTGGTGCAGCATACTTACGCATCGATGGAACTCTCGATCGAGAACCATCCAAAGAAGCGAAAGAAGCTGCATCCGATGTTGAAAGCAGAGGTGTTTTGATTGGGGCTGGTTTCATTGCCGGAGAATCCATTCTCGGTGTTCTCATCGCAGTACTCATTGTCCTGAACATCAATCTCGATCAAATCTTTGGCATTCATGAATTGTCTCAATTCTTCTCTCTTGTCTTCTTCGCTTGGTTCGTAGGTGTCTTCGTCTGGCTAGCGACAAGAGCGCTACCAGATAGAGGAAATTTAGGCAAGGAAATCTTCACCACTGCAACGCATTCACTCAAGAAATTTTTGCGCTCTCTGTTACCCCAGTCCAAATAATTCAACGGTAATTATGAAAGGCTCAAGGCGATGGCCAGTAATCGGTGGTCAGTATCACAGCATCCATATCTGAGATCGAAGAACTTGCACGACGTTGTCGAATTGAAATCGTGAAAATGGTTCATCGTGCTCAAGCAGGGCACCCTGGTGGTTCTCTTTCTGAAATCGACGTGATGGCAGCTCTCTATTCAACGTCGTTACGCGTTCGACCAGACGATCCTGACTGGAACGACAGAGACCGATTCATTCTCTCCAAGGGACACGCATCGCCTGGTATGTATGCTCTCTTAGCAGAAAGAGGATTCATTTCGCACGACGATTTGCATTCGTATCGAGTTCTTGGAGGAATTTGTCAAGGGCATGTCGACATGAAGTGGTGTCCGGGTGTAGACTTCAGTGCTGGAAGCCTCGGAATGGGGCTCTCCTTCGGCATGGGTTGTGCCCTTGCAGCACGGCTCGAAGGTAGTCAGCGACGTGCATTTGTTATGCTTGGCGATGGTGAAATTCAGGAAGGTTCTGTTTGGGAGGCAGCCATGGCTGCGACCCACCACGAACTTGGAAATCTCAAAGTCATTCTTGACCGTAATCGTATTCAAAATGATGATTTCTGTCTGGAACAAATGCGCATGTTTGATATTCCTGCTAAATGGAAAGCATTTGGTTGGAATGTTATGGAAATTGATGGTCATGATATGGCCGAGATTGTCGATGGCATCAAGTTCCTCGACGAATCCAACGACGCTCCTTCAATCCTTATCGCCCATACCGTGAAAGGAAAGGGCGTTTCCTACATGGAAGACAATCCTTCGTTCCACGGTGCTGCGCCGAACGATGAGCAGTTTGAAATTGCAATGAACGAATTGGGGGCGGCCGAATGAGTCGAATGGCAGCTACTCGAGACGGCTATGGGCAAGCCTTGCTTGAACTCGCAGAAAACGACAAGGTTGTTGTGCTTGAAGCCGATCTTGGAAAGTCAACAAAGTCCTTGCATTTCCGAAAGGCACACCCAGAACGGACCATCTCGTGTGGGATTGGAGAGCAAAACATGCTTCTCGTCGCTGCAGGGATGGCATCAAGTGGGTATATTCCATTTGCTTCGACGTTTGCAATCTTCACAGAACGGGCCTTTGAACAAATGCGGAATGGTGTAGCTCGACCCAATCTTGCTGTCCACGTCTGTGGCTCACATGGTGGAACACACACCGGGACGGATGGTTCATCTGCCCAGTCGATCGAGGATTTGGCCATTTATCGAACTCTGCCTAATGTTACCGTTCTCCATCCATGCGACGATGTGAGTACACGCTTGTTGACCAAACAACTTGCAGAATCCAATAGCCCTTCCTATATGAGAACCGCTCGAAACAAGACCCCGGTCTTGTACGACGACGTCGACCCAAACGCGATCCAAATTGGGAAAGGAATCGAATTGCGTGATGGCGCGGATGTTGCTATCATTGCCTGTGGCGTTCTTGTTTCTGAAGCACTCAAAGCAGCGGATGCGTTAAGCGAACAGGGTGTCCAAGCAACTGTTATCGACATGCACACAATCAAGCCGCTTGACACAGATTTGGTTGATCGTGTTGCAGAACGGTGCGGAGCCATCATCACCGCAGAAGATCATTCCGTTATTGGTGGGCTTGGTGGAGCAGTAGCAGAGCACCTCTCAACATCATCGTGTACACCTTTGGAACGTGTCGGTGTGAATGACCGATTTGGAGAATCGGGTCAAGCAGATGAGATGCTTGAACTCATGGAGCTCAGCGCACCCCACATCATGAAAGCAGCACAGCGAGCCATGACCCGCAAGTGACGCAACCATCATGTTCATGAATCGCCAATTCAACGAACAATCATGGAGTTCTTCCTTGATACTGCCGATGTCGACGAAATTCGTGAAATTGCCGCTTGGGGGATCCTCGACGGTGTTACAACCAATCCTTCACTGATTAAGAAAAGTGGACGCGATTTCAAAGAGGTCGTTCGCGAAATCGCTGGTATCTGTTCAGGCCCGATCTCAGCAGAAGTGACGGCTATGGACACGCAAGGCATGCTTGAACAAGCACGACAACTCAAGTCCGAATTACCGGAAAATGTCATCATTAAGATTCCATGCACGCCAGAAGGACTTGCAGCAACAAAGGTATTGACAGAAGAAGGTGTAGATACAAACGTCACACTCATCTTTTCAGCATCCCAAGCATTGATGGCTGCCAAAGCAGGCGCGACGTATGTTTCTCCTTTCATCGGTCGAATCGACGACACTGGACATGACGGAATGAACCTCATCGCAGAAATCATGGAAACCTGGGAGAAATACGACATTTCAACAAAAGTTCTCGCAGCATCCATTCGCCATCCAACGCATGTCTTACAATGCATGCAACTTGGGGCGCATACAGCCACCATGCCTGCAAAAATTTTCCGACAACTCATGAAACATCCGCTCACTGACAAAGGACTCGAAGGGTTCATGCGTGATTGGGCCGAAGTTGAAGCAGCAGGTAAGGCCTGAGAACATCATGCATCCCAAAAGGAGGCTTCATCAATGATGGAGCATCAGCCCATACCACAGAGGGACCTCAATGAGTGATATTCAGGAACGCCTGCAGCGACTCCTCGATGGTGAGTTGGATGCTGCCGAAGTTGCTGGAGACCCTGCACTAGCATCGCTAGCAGACCGTCTTTATGGAATTAAAATCCAACCGGCTCAGCCTAAGAAACTACGAGATTTTGAAGATCCAACTGCACCATCTGCACCCCTTCCTGCAACAGATATGATGATTGAAGTGATTGGGGATGTTGCTTTGGAGCATCCACCGGCACCCGCTGCTGAATTGCCTCCGATTGCACCAATTCCCGCCGCACCAGAATCCAAGGGGAAGAAATCCTTTGGAATACTGAGTAATCTATCCATCCTCGGACTCATCGCAGTTGTCGTCAACATGTTCGGATATTTGCATTCCCTCGTTGGTTCGATGTGCACCAACGCATGCGCTAATGAGGGTCATACGAAGATGAATCTCATGGAATTGTATCGTCTTGATTCCATCAATGGCTGGAGCCTTCCGGTGACTGAGGGCGTAGTTGGTATTCCAGATGTTGTCGCTATCATCGGTCTCTTAGCCATGACATTCCTACTGCGAAAGAAGTCCTGAACTTCGACATGCTAGGAAAGAAACCTCCGTCATCTTGATGAGCAGGTGTTGAAAGGGGCTACTATGGGGAAACCTGCAAAGGCAAAGCGAGGAATTCCAAGCAAGGTTGAAGATTTCAACGCTTGGTATCCATTCATCGTTGAAGCGGCTGAACTTGTCGATAAGCGCTATCCCATCAAGGGCATGGATGTTTGGCGACCATATGGATGGAAAGCCATGCGCCAAATTGATGCACTAACTCATTCCGAAATGGATCGTACAGGGCATGAAGAAGTCAATTTCCCATTGCTCATTCCTGAAGATTTGCTGGAAAAAGAGAACGCCTTGGTTGCACGCCTTAAGCGAGCGAGAGAGGAAGGTGTCGATCCCGATGAACTTCGCGATGAGGATGAAGAAGCTGGTTTCAAAAAAGAAGTCTACTGGGTGAAGCACGCCGGTGAAAACGAACTCGACATTCCGATGTTTCTACGACCAACAAGTGAAACAGCGATGTACACCATGTTTCCTTTGTGGATCCGGAGTCACAAGGACCTCCCCTTGAAGGTCTACCAAATGGTCAACACTTTCCGCTATGAGACGAAACAGACACGTTCGTTTATTCGTGTTCGAGAGATTCACTTCTTTGAGGCGCACACCGCTCACGCAGATGAAGAAGATGCGACTCGTCAAATTGAGCAAGACTTGGAAATAGTCGACCGACTCATGGACAAATTATGTTTGCCAATCATCAAGGCAAAGCGCCCAGTATGGGATACCTTCCCTGGAGCACACTACACCATCGGCATCGATGCCGTGATGCCAAATGGCCGTACTTTGCAAGTGGCCAGTTGCCACCACTACCTTGATCAGTGGGCAAAGGCATTTGATATTACATACGAAAATCTTGAAGCGAAGCAACAACATGTCCATCAGACAACCTATGGAATGTCTGAACGCCTGCTCGGAGCTATCGTTGGCATGCATGGCGATGATTCGGGATTGATTATGCCGCCTGCCATAGCACCATGGCAAGTGGTTATCTGTCCTATGATTCGAAAGAATTCGGAGGTTGATACGGTAACCATTTCTCATGATGTCGCTGAAACACTTCGAAACGCTGGATTGCGAGTTCATGTTGATGATCGAGATCTTCACCCAGGACAGAAATACTATGACTGGGAAATCAAAGGAGTTCCACTTCGATTGGATATCGGCCCTCGTGATGTGGAACAAGGGACTGCATTTGCAGCGAAGCGAACAGGAGGAAAGCAGCCTCTGCCTATGGAAACAATTGTGCAATCCGTCAACGAAGTCCTCAACGAAATTTCAGATGTTCTACGAGAACGTTCAACAGCACACATGGCGCATGTTATTCAACCACTACCATCGTTTACCGAAGACAATGGCAACTGGACCATGAACGGCGAGATCAAGGAAGGCCACATCTACGAACTTCCATTCGATGGTTCTGACGCCCATGCAGAAATTATAGAACGTACGACTGGTTTAACATTCCTTGGCGATTCGACCGATGAGTATGCAGACGAACGACCTTGTCACATGAGTGGAACGCCGACGAAGCGACGTGTATTGCTTGCAAAGACCTACTGAGATTGTAGAAACTCAAGTATTCGCTCAGGCGGCCTACCGACAACCGCTTGCCCGTTCATAACCAAAACTGGCCGCTCTAGGCATTTGGGTTGCTCTTTAAGCAACGTTTGAATTCCATTCGAATCGAGATTCCTGATATCAACATCTCCAATCACGTCCTTTGAACGAATGATGCCTGCTAATGTTGACAAAACCTCAAAATCGTCTAAGTGAATGCCTTCAGATAGATACCGATGTTCTTTAAAATCAATACCTGCTTCGGTAAGGAGAGCAACTGCTTGTCGTGATTTTGAACATCGTGGATTGTGATAGAGGCGCATAGAATCACGCTCTGCTCACATGCCGAAAGACGATGGGTCGATGTCCATCTCTCCATCCTTCATCATCTTCCGCATTTGTTTGTTCAACTTACGGTTTCCACCCATACCCTTCATCATCTTTCGAGATCGCTTCCATTGTGCGATGAGTTCACGGACATCCTTTTCCTTTACACCAGATCCACGGGCAATTCGCTGAATTCGTTCTGCTTTGATTTTCGCAGGTTCGTTCTTTTCCCAAGCCGTCATGGAATCCATGATGGTTCGATAACGATCCAAGTTGCCTTGCATGGCTTCTTTCTGAGACTTGGACATGCCGCCCAGCCCTCCAAACATGCTTCCGGGAAGAAAGGACATCAGTTTGTCAATGGTTCCAACTTTTGCCATCATTTCCATCTGTTTGTACATATCATTGAGCGTGAATCTTCCAGACATAAGGCGTTGCGTCAAACGCATTGCTTCTTCTTCATCCATGTCTTCAGGAGCTAGGTCAATGAGACCACGAATATCACCCATTCCGAGCAGTCGTGAAATGAAACGATCTGCTTCGAACTTCTCCAAGTCAGATACCTTTTCTCCAACACCAATGTGGACCAACGGTGCACCTGTAGCAGCAACGGCTGACAATGCGCCACCACCACGGGCAGTACCATCCAATTTGGTGACGACAATACCTGTTACACCAGCAAGGTCATGGAACGATGCTGCGACAGGTCCAGCGGCTTGACCGACCTGTGCATCGATGACCAACCAACGTTCTGTCGCTCGTGTGATCGAAGCGATGCGTTCCAACTCATCGACAAGTTCCTCATCAAGTTGATGTCGACCAGCAGTATCGACGATGACCAAGTCTGCAGCAGCACATGCTGCAAGACCATTACGAACAATGGTTGCAGCATCTTTCTCTTCGGGCTCCCCATAGACCATAACGGTCGAATCCTCGAGCAGTTGCGACAATTGAGCGTAGGCACCCGGACGATGAACGTCAGCCTCGATGACTGCTACGCGTAGACCGTGTTTTTTTCGATACCACTCAGCCAACTTTGCCGTTGTTGTTGTCTTTCCTTGACCGTAGAGACCGACCAAGAGCAATGTTGCCCCCCGCGGTTGGAATTCATGATTGCTACCGAGAAGACGAACCAATTCAAGATAGAGAATGTTCATTGCATGTGTCTGAAGATCGAGCCCAGGACGTGGTTCTTCTTCTCGCATTCGCTCTTCCAATCGATCAACAATTTCTTTGGTTTGGCGAACGTTGAAATCGGCCTCTTGGAGTGCTCGGCGAAGACTCTTGGTCATCTCTTTGAGCTCTTCCTCGTTCAAACGACGCTTGCTTCGCAGAAATCCGAGAGAACGGAAAATTCCACGTGAGAGGCCTTCAAGCGCCATACATCGTCCACCAAGCCTTCTCCTTTCAATCCAACGGAGGGTTATTCATCGACCGGAACTTCAAGTCGAAGAACGTCGTTTTCGAGTTTGGCTTTGACCTGAGTTGATTTCGCAGGTGATGTGGTTGGAATGGCGTGTTCACGCCCATTGACGCCAACATAGAGAATTCCTTCCTCACTGCGAAGGGAAAGATCTTCTCGTTCCAAACCAGGGAAGTGCAAATGAATGATTTCTACACCATCACCTTGCTCAACATATGTTCCGCGATGAATCGAGTGATTCAATCGATCGCCAACTGGATAAGGCCCCAATTCCTCACCAAGTGAGGATGGTTCTCCATACAAGAGTCGACCATATGTTCGCAATCGTTCCAGACCTTGCACTTCAGAGTCGAAGAGTTCCATTGTGGTCACTGGTATGTCAAGTGTTTCTTCCAATTCCGAAATATGACCTTGCTCTTCGGAGCGACGTCGCTGTAGGAACGGATGGTCGAGTTCAGGTGTAACTCTGTTGACCAAACATCCTGTAACAGGCAAATCGTATTCGCGAAGTGATTGATTGGCGCGAACGGTTTCATTCACACCCATACGTTCTGGAATTGTCACCAAAGTGAACGATGTTGTGGATGGATCGCTAAGAACACGACGAACATGCAAAACACGGCGGCGGAATCGCTCAAGCTCTTCTTTCATGGCGTCGCTTTGTTTTCGTCCAAACAGCATTGATCGAATCCCGCCAGAGACACGCATCATTCGCAACAATCGTCCCGACCATGCTTCAATCAACTCTGGCAAAGAGAGGAAGCGAAGTGTGTGGCCGGTTGGAGCTGTATCGAACACAATCACGTCCCAAGATGGATTTTCAACATGCTTCAGCAATTCGTCGAAAGCGATGGCTTCGTCCAATCCTGGTAAGACGAGTTCACTGGAGTCGACCTCCTCTTTGATGGACTGCATCTCATCTTTTGCAGATTGGTCAAACATTCCTCCAAGTCCACCAAAAGCAGCAAACGGTGAACTCGACATACCAGAGAGACTCTCACCGAGTTTCGGCATGAACGTCGACAACTTGGCTTCAGGATTCAATTCTAGACCAAACAATCCCGGAACACCTTCAACAGGCGTTGGTTCTGATGATAGATCGACCCCAAGGGAATCCGATGTCGAGTGAGCCGGGTCACTCGAAACGAGCAAGACTTTCAGGCCAGAATCTGCGAGCCATACAGCTGTCGATGCAGATGTTGTGGTTTTACCCACACCTCCTTTCCCTCCAAACAACAACAGCCTCGCCATGGTTCCGACACGTTGAGGTGGTGTTTGAACTCATTGCCTCCAAATATTGCTATCCAACTTATGTAGGCGAGGCATCAGGATGACACGTGGTCAATGATTTTGTCACATTCCAAGTGGCTGCAATATGCGGTCTTATCGGGATGACCTTGGGTTGGCGCGGCGTCATGACCAAGTATTCGGGATTCTATGATCTGCCAACCGCTTGGAATCAAGTCTTTTGGGGCATTTTGCTCGGTGGTGCATTCGCTTCTTATGCAGATAGTTCGCTCTTTTTGCCCTATTATGAAGCGAACCTGAGTGGAGAGCGAACAGCAGAACTCAACATCATTCGACTCTTCCTCATACCACTCATCGCTACGATTGGGATGCACTTTTTGTTGCGTCGGAAGCGTGTACGAAAAGGTGGTTCACAGTCGACAAGTGGCTGGGCACTCGGACTTGCTGTGGGCGGCATGCTGTCCATTGTTTTGATAACAAGAAAAGTTCAATCAGGAATCACCGGACCTGTCGATGTTTTAACCATTTTGTTGATTGGCTTTTTTGCACCAAGAGTTGAAGCAGTCATTACCTCATATCACGGCACCCTTATGCTCAGGGGCAAACGGTGGGGGGCAATTTTTCGAGCCACATTTTGGAGAGCATCCTCGCTCACAATGTTGTACTTCGCTTGGTTTAGTCCACTTGCTTGGGTCTTCATCTTGCCTCCAATCCTCTTAGTGCAAGATTCGGTCGAAAAATGGGTCTGGGATTCTGTACCAAAGGAAGGTCGACGACGATGGCGTCGAATGCAAGCCGACAAAAAACGCGAAAAACAGTCATCTGCGAGGCTCATTCAAATATCAAACACGCATCCTGAAGAGCAGGAGTAAATTCGCGCCAAGGACCTCACGTATCAATGGTTTGGTCGGTCATCTCACACAATCATTAAACCATGACTGCTCAACCAACACAGCATGGGTTCTTGCCCGTACTGTGGTGCGACGACGCTGGATGGTGACACCATCTGCTACTCTTGTGGGAGAGTGTTGACGAACAGTTCGATTATGGAACATCGGATTCATTTGCAAAAAGATCGTCACAACAATGTCTCTGCCTATAAGATGACATCAACGCCGAGGCGAAGAGGAATCGTTCAAACCGATCGAGGTCGAACAAAGAACATCCTCAAAGGTCGAAAAAATCGATTTCGTAGTTTGGTTATGCTCGGACTGGTTGCTTTCATTATGCTTTCACCACAAGCAAGAGAGATGACCATGGGGAAAATATCCGAAGTGAAGGATTTCATTATGAATCCGACATCTGGCTATCTAGTGTACGATATCGAAGCTGATTACACACTCAATCGCATCGTATCGTTCGAAAATACGGACAGTGACATGAACGAATACTTCAATGAAACACTCCCAATATCTCCAGATATTTACGCACTCGAAGATAGCAACTCAATGTACACATATACCGACGGTACGCCTGATTTGCCGAATCAGAAAATCCAAGATGTAACGGCGATTGAATTACGAATTGACGGACAATCGATCAATATCCCTCTTGAACGTACTGCAATACGGTCCTATGCAGAAGCGATTACAACCGCAAATGGTCACAAAGTTTGGTGGCCTGGAACATCAGGAAGTGGTAGCCAATACTGCATCGGTGGACCGTGTGTGAAGGTGACCATCAACCTGGGACCAAATCAAGATACATCGTTTGAGTATCTTGTGACCATCAGTTCGAAATCGTATACGTGGTGGTCCGATGCAGACGAAGGCGTTGATCCTCGAATTCCTGGTTTTACATCAGGAATGCTGGAACAAAACAGTGGCACCTTCGACGATTTTGAAAACCGTGGAAATGGCGACCGAGTTGAAGACTTTACGGCTATTCGTTGGTACAATAAGAATCGTCCAGATTACGCCATCGATGCAACTGGAGCAACCGTCATTGCTGCAGTCTCTGCCATCGACTCAAATTTACCTGATGGGAACCAAAATGCATTCAAATTTGCAAAGGCCGCTTTTGACTACATTCGAGAAAACATCGTCTATTACACCGACCCAGGTTCAGGTTCAGCTGCTCTAAGTGGGCCTGCATGCCTCGCCGCTGGCCAAGGTGATTGTGATGAACAAACCAACGCATTCTTGAGCTTGCTTCGAGCAAAGGGTATTCCTGGCTGGTACGTGTTCGGAATCCTGTCAAGTCAATCCTACACCAAATGGGAGGCACACGCATGGGGATACATCCAATTGCCAATGTCAAGCGATTGGTGCAATCAAAACAACATCGAATTGGATAGTTGCTATGTTGAAGCATCTGTTGATGTAACGAACAACAAGTGGCTTTTGCACACTGCTTCTGCTCTCATCGATTGGGTAGAACAACCCGATCCGAACAGGGATGGAACCTATATCAACGCCTATTACCGACCACTGGCTTACTCTGACAAGGACAACGATCAAGACAGAATTGAACGTGATCGAGTCTTTGCACTCGAAGGACCTGTGAGTTATGGTGGTGGCAAATTCCCAGTCTACAGTTGAGGTGATGAACAATGCGTGTGATTATCGGAGGTGCTGGCCGGGTTGGTTCAGAATTGGCCCGTGCCATGCGTGCGGAAACCATGGATGTTGTCTTGATCGACAATGATTCGAGAGCTGTCAAGAATGCTCAGTCGTTGGACGCTTTGGTGATTCATGGTGACATCACGTCCCGAGAAGCACTGCAAGAAGCTGGTATTGGGGATGCTACAGTTTTCGTTGCTGTCACGGACTCGGACGACCGTAATCTCATTGCTTGTGCACTTGCAGAAGATGAGTACAAACGACAAAATGGAGTCTCGATCAAACAAAATCTACTTTCGATTGGACGGTTTCGTAACCGGAACTATGTGGTAGAACATCAGCAGGGCCATCTTTCTCGTTGGGCCGCAGTCGATTATGCCATTGACCCAGTCGATGGAGCCATACAGAGATTGGCGACAGGTCTTCGTTCATCGGCTATTGAAGAAGTAATTCCGTTTGGTCATGAAGCCTTCATCATTGAGCTCAATGTTACGAAAGATGCTGAACAAGTCATCTACCAAACACTTGCGGAGGCAAGTCTTGGCATTGAAGGAGGATTGCCCCTTATTGTAGGTGTGAAGCGAGATGGTGAACCGAGTACTGTACCAAACAAAGATTTCACATTGATGCCGAAAGATCGAATCGCTGTTGCAACAAGTGGACTTGGCTCCTTTAGCCGGATTCTAACGGCATTCGGTCACGAATCCATTGATTTCCCCGCTCAACCACGTGTTGCCATTATCGGAGCAACCAATGTTGGTCGCCGTATCGCTGAAAATTGGCTTCGAAATGGTGCATACGTAACAGTAATCGAACGAAATCTCAGCGTTGCCAACAACCTTTCAGGTTCGGATATTGGAGCTCATGCGAATCTTGATGTCATTCACGGGGATTTCCTCGATCGAAACATTCTGACTGAGATTGGAATCAACGAACACCATATTGCGATTGCAGCTCTTGAAGACGATCACGTATCCATTGCTGCTGCACTTCTCGCAAACGACATGGGCGTAACTCGCACAGGATTGATTCTCAAAGATTCGGACTTGGTGACTGTTACACAACGAATGGGTATTACCTTCGCAGTCGACATTAAGCGAGTTGCAGTGGACAACATTCTTGCACACATCCATACCAAAGCCTCTGGAGCCTATGCGATTCTTTCCAACATTCCTGACGTTGTTGGAATCAGCCAAACTGTTGCCAAGGAATCAAAATTTGCAGGTAAGAAAGTTGGCAATTCAGGTCTTCCAGAATGGTCGCGTATTGCCTTCATTCAACGAAGAAACACTGCAGGATTTTGGGAAACGCTTCGACCTGCTCGCGAAAAAACCATTGTCGAGGGTGATCGACTCATCCTCTTCTGCCGGCCAGATCGAGTCGCAGATCTTGAGAAGCGATTCAAGGTGTGAACATGCGGTTTGACGTACTCAACCTCATCTTGGGATGGACGCTTGTAGCGTTAACAATTCCCTTATTGCTCTGTGTTGTAGCTACAGGCTACCTCGACAATTGGGAGCTCGCATTCAGAGCATTTTCGATTCCTGCAGGTCTTTCCCTCTTTATCGGTTCCATGATGCTTCGTTTTGGAACAAAACGGAACACGCACATGCGATTAAGAGATCGTGAAGCCTTCGCAGCTGTTGCGCTCGTGTGGCCTCTTGCAGTATTCATCGGAGCATTGCCGTATTGGCTTGGTGGAATGTTTCACGGACCATTTACGGATGGCTCATCCTTTGCAGATGTTGCCCGGGGTGCAGTCAATGCATGGTTCGAATCCATGTCCGGATTTTCAACGACTGGAGCAACCGTCATCTCCACATCGATGAGCCCCAATTGCTTACCGGGCATGGATTGCATCAATTCGCAACCGCGTGGGTTGTTGTTTTGGCGATCTCTAACACAATGGTTTGGTGGAATGGGAATCATCATGCTCGGGATGATGATTTTGTCCCGTGTGATTGGTGGAGGCATGGCGCTTGCTCGAGCTGAACTGACTGGACCGTCGTTGTCGCGATTGAAGCCCAAACTACAGGAAACGGCCTTGGCACTCTGGGGCCTCTATCTTGCGCTTACGCTCCTTGAATTTGGGTTGTTGTGGACCATTGGCGGCATGGATTGGTTCGATTCAATCAATCATGCATTGACCACGATGCCGACAGGTGGATTCTCAACTTACGATGCGAGCATTGGCCATTTTGAATCGTACACGGTTGAATTGATCATCATCTTGTTCATGTTTATTGGTGGAATCAATTTCACCCTATTGTGGTTCATTCGTGAAGGTCAATTCCGCAAGGCAACACAAGATGAAGAATTCAAGAATTATCTTGTCTACATTCTCACTACATTCCTATTCATCACCATCGCCCTCCTGGCAACCCGCGACTACACAACCACCGATTCGTTCATCGATTCATTGTTCCACGTTGTTTCTCTTGGTACATCAACAGGATACACATCAACCGATTACATGCAATGGCCGGTTGTTACACATCTTTTCCTCTTCGTTTTGATGATCGTAGGTGCGTCTGCTGGAAGTACGAGTGGTGGATTGAAACTTCTTCGAATCAATCTCGCATTCAAAGTCGCCATGCGTGAACTGGTTCGAATTGCACAACCACGAAAGGTTCAGACCATTCGAATGAATGGAGAGGTTGTTGGTAATCAACAACTCGGACTCATTGTTGGTATGTTGTTCGTTTGGATTGGATTGTTTGCAATCTCCTCAATTTTGCTCGCCTTCATCGTTCCAGGCGAGGATTTTGAATCCATTCTGGCCTTGGTTGCATCAAGTCTTGGAAACACTGGACCGACGATTGGGAATTATGGGCCCACAGAAACTTGGGCAGGACTCAATTCAGGAGCATTGTTGCTGACATCGATTCTCATGTGGTTTGGCCGTCTCGAACTTCTGACTGCAGTCATTCTCTTGCACCCTCACACATGGCGTTCTGAGTCCAAAGACCAAGCACCGCGAGGCGCACTTGCTCGACTCAAGCGGATGATTTCAAGGGAGCCCCATGAAGAATCAGAACAAGGTCCGTTGGGCTGAGTCTCTCTTGACTTCTGGTTCCGGTTCGACCTCAGGCTCTGGAGTCAATTCTTGTTCATGCAGCTCTTCGATAACAGAATCAATCACCGGGTCTCTCCACTTCTCCTCTGCTTGTTCGTATGCCTGAATCAATGCCTTTGTGGATTTACGAGAGACCGGTAAATTGCACAATGCTACATGCTCATCTGCACTCAAACCTAAAGCAAGTGAAACCTCAAACCGGTTTGGATCACCAAATACTGGGTTTTCTTGATGTAGAGCACTCAGCAATGGCATGAATTCCCTCCTCACTGTTGATTTGCTTGTTTTTGATAAGTCTGCGAGGTGATTGATGATGGCTGGACGCGCCCAAGACCCAGACCGCCTCAAATAATTTGGATAACTTGGATAAATCCTGGTCGGCAATGGCGTGTTGTTCGCAACACTAGCAGATAAGGAGGACAAGTGCAAGGTCCAGTAGGAGGAGTGGTGTGCAAGGTCGCGATAACGGCTCTCAACAGAACGATCGGCGAGAATCAATGCCTTCGAACCTCGCCTCATAGCAACTTCATCGAACAGAGATGCGTTGTTCCAATGCACCCAATTCATCAAGTCAGAGGGTTGCTTGTCAATACTACGACCAATCGTCACAGCATCGTTGGCTACCTCAGAACGATACAAGGACTCCATTCCAGGGAAGACTTCTGTTGTCATGTCACGCACACCTGCTGCGAGGTGTTGTCGAACCAATTCTGGATTGAGCGTCTCCAGACCACCGGACGAAAGAACTTGCAGGTCTCGTACAAGTGCCCGTAAATCGCCATGATTTCCATTGACAAGGACATCGATGGCATCGTTCGTGTAGTCGATGTCTTCTTCACGAAGAACACGCCGGGCAATTCTTCGCAATGCTTCATCTGAGACTCGATCGAACGTGATGGTCATCAGATGGCGACTGAAGCGATCTTTCGTATTGCGCCACGTTGATGAAGAACGCCCCCAGAGTCCCATAATATCATTGCAAGCGAGGATGACGGGTTGTTTCGTCGCTTCGAGAAGACGAAGCAATTCGGCTTTTCCTCCAGAATCTCCTGACAGAGCAACCGATTCATCGTCTTCGATACCCTTGCGTATACGGTCTTCGCTCACAGCACGAAGTCCGCCTCCAATATGGTCAACCTCATCCAGCAGAATCAGTGTACGCTGTTGAGGCTTGGATGGGTCGTGAAACAATGAACGATGTGTCGAGGATTGTGTCGCAGCTTTCCGAATCGCTACGGCATTTCTTGTGTCACTCGCATTCAATTCAATGACCGTCCAACCCATGTCCTGAGCAATGGCTCGTGCAACGGTCGTCTTACCAACACCTGGTGGGCCGACCAGAAGGATTCCCTTCTTCTTTGGCTGACCTTTGACCCACCCATCAAGCCACTCACGAATCTTGCGCCGTTGGCTTTCGTTTCCTTCCAGTTGATGTTCGGAAGTAGGGCGGTGCCGCTCAGTCCAGTCGGAAGCACCGCTCATAATTTTACAACATAGCGACGGTTCATGAAGATGTTTCTTGCTTTAGAAGAACGGGAGTTCGTCAATGGGAACTCGGGATTGCGAACCGTCGTTCCGTTGACGAATTGTTACTGTACCATCCTCAACGGATTGATGGTCAATCGTCACACAGATAGGAACACCTACCTCATCAGCACGTGCGTAACGCTTCCCAATCGATCCACTTCCGTCGTAGAGTGATACGATACCGAATGTTTGGCAACAGCGTTGATGAATGGCCTTTGCAACATCGTCCATTCCATCTTTCTCAAAGAGAGGCAAAATTGCAACGTCAATCGGAGCGATGGAGTCTGACAATTGCAGCATTCGATAGGGTTCTCCACTTTTCTCGGTTTCGACATAAGCGTGATCTAACACATGCCAAAGAATACGATCGATTCCAAATGCTGGTTCAACAACGTGTGGGATAAACCATTCACCCGTTTCTTTCACTGTCTTGTGAACACGCTTAACGTGCTCTGCTTCAACGGTCAGAGTACGCCCATCAGAGAGTGTGATTTCGGTCGGAAAAACGACATCGGCGTCAAAGGTCTCAACGAGAGACTTCACCTGCCCAGCGTCAGCTCTGAATGCTGGACCCGCTTTTCCACCATCGATGGTCCAGCCATCGATTTCTACAATTCTTGGCTCAGCAAATTCTCGGCGAGCACGGAGTGTTTTTCCTGTCGCCTTTTCGTGGGCTTCTAGATCGTAACATCCTCGGTGTGCTATACCTACACATTCGACCCAACCATAGGAGCCTTCAATCTCAACATCCCAGCAATCTGTAGCATAGTGAGCCATTTCATCGGATGCGTGTTGCCTGAATCGTAATCGATTTGCATCAATTCCGATTCCGATGAGGAAATCAAACGTACGACCCATAAAGAATCCAACCGTTGGATGCCGAACCAACGTCTTCTCTACTGCATCGCTAAGGTTCATTTGATGCGTGTTTCCTTCTCCATCGACCAGATTGAACGGAACCGACGACCAAGACGAGAAATCATGATTGATCTGTTGATTAGGATCAATGAAATATTCCAATTCTGCCATGTTAAACTCTCGAAGTCGAATCATACCCTGACGTGGTGAGATCTCATTGCGATATCCTTTGCCTACCTGAACAGCCCCAAACGGAAGGCGTTCTCTGAAGTGTCGATACAAGGACGGGAAGGATGTGAACATCCCTTGAGCAGTTTCGGGCCGCATGAACCCTTGTCGGCCAGATGAGCCTGCACCGATGGTTGTAGAGAACATCAAATTTTGAGCCTCGATCGAACTCCAATCACAAGCAGAGCAAGCAGGGCATGAGGGGGCAGATGCGATGAGCAATTCTTGCAATTCGGATTTTGATAAGGCATCAGGGTTGGGGTGGTCATTTTCAAGCAAGGTATCTGCCCGAGATGCCTCGCCGCAGTTCTTACACACCGTCATGAAATCTGAGAATTCTCCAACGTGTCCACTCGCCTCGAGAACTTCGTAAGGCGTCACTGTTGGGCACGATATTTCAACGACATCACCCATTGACAGCCAGTGATTGAGCCAAACTTGATTGAGTCTTGAGCGAAGACGCCCACCCACTGGACCGAAGTCGTACAGTCCTTTTGCGCCACCGTACATGTCAAAAGCAGGGAGAAGGATACCACGTTGTCGCAGCATTCCCTGCAATCGTTCAAGACGTGTGTCATCTTTGGACAAGAAATCCCCTCATGTTCCCCTGATGAGGAGGGCATTTCAACTTGACCTCTGGAACAAAGGCTTGAATTCAAAAACCTGAGCATATAGGAGGAACCATGGGGCAATCCATGGTGGCCATCACCGAGACGGATTGCACGGGTTGCGATTTGTGCATACCACATTGTCCGTTTGAAGCCCTCCTTCCACTCGCAACAAACCCGCCTGAACGTAAGCACAAAAAGCGACCAGTCGTTGTTGTTGCTTCACAATGCGTAGGCTGTCTTTCCTGTATTGGTTCATGCCCAACAAAAGCGCTTCACGAAATCCTCATGCCACCTATTTCTACCCATTCGCCCCTTCTTTTGAACGGCCAAGAACCTGAAACAGAAACGGTCCTTCGTTGGGGCAAAAAAGGCCTTGGCTGGGCCTAAGGATGTAACGAAACAATCATATGTATCGTACCAAGCCTGCAGACCACTGAGATTGGTGGAAAAAAATATGCCTGAGATTACATATCTCGACCATCCGATGGATACGGATGCGTTGATGGACAAATTATGTCCACCAGTCCGCAACTGGTTCAAGGATAAATTCCCTGATTTCACGCGTCCACAAAAGCTTGCAATTCCCACGATCATGGATGGAGGACATCTCCTTCTTTGCTCACCAACTGGTTCAGGTAAAACGCTGACTGCTTTCTTGACCATCATCGATCAACTGGTACGAAAAGCCTTGAATGGTAAGTTGGAGAAACGCATTCATTGTGTGTACATTTCACCGATTAAAGCACTTGCAAATGACATCCAAAAGAACCTGATAGGGCCGTTGAACGAAATTTCAGAACGCTTTTTGCCAGACCG
>JBMYJV010000005.1:905-19801 GCA_049594755.1 Candidatus Poseidoniaceae archaeon | reverse complement strand
ACGGAGACAACCCTCCTCCTGCTACTGAAGGTGATGCATGTAACACTACAGTCGGAACATCTTATCAAGACCGATTTGGCTGCGAAGATGCCGACGGAGATGGGTATTCCGATGGTGATGCAACGTGGACCACAGCTCAAGGTGCAGATGCATTCCCGAATGAACCAAGTCAATGGTCCGATCAAGATGGTGATGGCTACGGAGACAACGCCAGTGGAGTCAATGCTGACAATTGTCCAACCACATTCGGAACTTCAACAGAACTGGGTAACCTCGGATGTAGCGATATGGACAGCGATGGATACGCTGACTCGGACGACGCCTTCCCAACGGATTCGACACAATGGAGTGATGCAGACGGAGACGGTTACGGGGACGAGAGTACGGGTAACAACCCAGATGCTTGTCCGACCGTTGCCGGCACATCGACTCTGGACAGATTCGGATGCCCTGATAGCGATTCGGATGGTGCTTCAGACGAGGACCTCAGTGGCACCAATGGACCTGTATGGACCATCACAGACGGGGCAGACATTCTGCCCAACGATGCATCGCAACAATCCGATACGGATGGTGATGGCTTCGGCGACAACCCTTCAGGCACAAACGGTGATGCTTGTCCGAATCAGTCTGGAACATCGAACGTCGACCGGAATGGTTGTGCTGACGCTGATGGCGATGGCGTCTCCGACCCTGACGCGTCCTGGACCGTTCTTCATGGTGCAGACGCTTTTCCAAGCGATGCAACGCAGTCTGCTGATACGGATGGTGACGGCTATGGAGACAATGCGAGTGGAACCAATCCTGATGGATGTCCGACACAGTTCGGTGATTCTACCATCGATCGAATTGGCTGCCCCGACTCAGATGGCGACGGTCTTTCCGATGCTGATGGATTGTGGAACGTTTCACAAGGTGCGGATGCCTTCCGATACGATGCTACACAATCGGAAGACCAAGATGGAGACGGTTATGGTGACAATGCAAGTGGAAACTACCCCGATGCTTGTCCAACTGAATCCGGCGATTCTTGGCAGAATGGAACGCTTGGATGTCCCGATAGCGATAACGATGGCTGGGCAAATAGCCAAGACACACATCAAAACGACATGACGCAATGGTCTGACAACGACGGTGATGGATACGGCGACAATCCCGGCGGTACGACGCCTGATGCATGTCCAGAAACAAACGGAAATTCAACGCTTGGCAACCGATATGGATGTCTTGATTCGGATGGTGATGGATGGGATGATGTCATCGATGAACTGCCAAACGTGAAGCATCAGTGGCTCGATCAAGATGCTGATGGATATGGCGACAATGCTACAGGACCAGAACCTGATGCCTGCCCTGGCGTTCCGGGTACTTCAACCATCGATCGCTACGGATGTGTGGACGGTGATGGAGACGGAATTTCGGATGACAACGATGCATTCCCTACCGACCCAACTCGTGCGAGTGATGTTGATGGCGATGGCTACGATGACCTCGAGGACGGGTGTATGTTGATTGCTGGTAATTCGACTCAAGACCGTCTTGGATGTACCGATTCTGACGGTGACGGCTACTCCGATGGTGATGCTCAATGGACGCTCATCAACGGTTCCGATGCATTCCCGTACGAGGCAACACAACATGCAGATCAAGATGGTGATGGTTTCGGAGACAATCCATCCGGTTTCGAGGGAGACGATTGTCCCACAACATCAGGAACATCATTCCGTGATGTCTTCGGTTGCGATGATGAAGACGTCGATGGTATGTCAGACACCAACGACGTGTTCCTTGGTGATGCATCGCAATGGAACGATACGGATTCCGATGGATACGGTGACGAAATCAATGGTACACAGGGCGACGCATGTCCTGAGGAAGCTGGAACTTCAACCAATGACGTCTACGGATGCATAGATTCCGATGGTGACGGATATTCCGATTTGAACGATGTGTGGCCGAACGATAGCACACAATGGTACGATGCTGACATGGATGGCTTTGGAGATGAAAATTCAGGTACCGATCCGGACCAATGTCCTGATGAGTACGGTACGGCCTTCAGAGGGACACTCATCGGTTGCCCAGATACGGATGGGGATGGCTATGCTGACGATGAGGATGCATTCCCGTTCCATGCCTCGCAACATCTCGATTCCGATGGAGATGGATGGGGCGATAACGAAACCTCAGGTGCTCACAAGCCGGACCATTGGCCAAACGATCCAACCCGAAATGCTGGTGAGGCATCGCTCACGTGTCTTCCAAGCAAACTCTCCACGGACACAGTCACGGGTGGCAGCATCCAATTCTCCTGTTCTGTCTCGACGGACATGGGAGATGGGTTCACGGTCCGAGTGGATTGGCAATCGTCCACGAACATCCAAGTCGAAACGGGCTCTCATACGATGATATTCTCATCCGCCAGCGGGAACACACAATCGAAGATTTTCACTGGCACTGCAAACAGTGTGGGTAATTTCAATCTCGTCGTAACGGTCACAGAACCCGGTGCTGAGATTCCAATGGACACCTACACCATTCGCTTGAACGTATACAACAGTTCGAAATCAGCAAGTAATGACGACTCCTTCGAATGGGAGAATGTCTTCGAGATGCCATTCTTCCAAGCTGGAGCAGCGGGAATTCTTCTCACGTTCCTATTTGGTATGTTGATTATTCGTGGAAAGAGCCGCCGCCTGAAGGACAACGATGAGCGTAAAGCACAAGCAGCACAGGTCCTCTACAATCGAATGATGTCCGATCGGGATGTTGTGCAACGACGTCGAGTGGAATTGGGATACGATGCTGTACCACCACCCCCTGGTTTGAATTGATGGATTTTGACCGATGCGCTCAAAAAAGGGTGCTTGTTCGGAGAGATTACCACCGTGCGGATATGGTGAAGTGGTTATCATCTGAGGTTTCCAACCTTATGTCGTGGGTTCGACTCCCGCTATCCGCACCTCCACCAACAAAACCTATGAGTGGACGATGTTAGGCTTCAATATGCAGGTAAAGCGAGCCTCAAAGAGCCTCTTTCTTGTTGCACTCATGCTTCTCGCGTCCCTCTCTGGTTGTTTTGGAGAGGATGAGACGGTGCAAGAGGGTGTTCCAATCGTTTTCCAAATTGATTACCAAATGCCTGAAGATGTTGTACTGCGCAGTGGCGAGTGGCATGAATTTCAATTGCTAGGAAACGGTCGAGCCATTTCTGTTCCGACCGATGTTATGCTCTTTGTCGATGGTTACATCATTCCAAACGGTTATGCTGCAGTCGAAGGAGAATCCATCAATGGCAAATTGTTGCTCACGCCATACGTCGATGAGGTGAAACTCACAATTGTTCACGACGACGGAACTGGAGACACATACGAACTTGCCGTAACCAACGGCACACCAATTGTGAATGGGAAGGAATGGATGGACAAAATGGAATACATCACGAATGTATGCCCCGATACAACACAATGCGGCGGATACATCAATCGCTGGATGGGGTCGCCAAATCCAGCCTTCGAACGAGCTGCGTCGTTCTTCCAAGGTCATTTTGAAGGACTTGGCTATGAGACACACATTCTCAGAGTGTTTGATCACGGCAACCCAGCAGAACCAGAAAGCCTCAATGTCATCGCATGGAAGCGTGGACGAGATGCTTCATGCGTCCAAGGAATGGGAGGCCACATGGACATCATGTTCCCCGGTGGCCCACCTGGCGGAGGAACGTACGAAGGGGCATATGACAACACAGGAGGAACAGTGAGCATGATGCTCTTTGCAAAGGCATTTGTTGATATCGAAGTCGAGTGCGATACATTCCTTGCGCTTTGGTCCTCTGAGGAAGAAGGTTTGAGAGGTTCAAATGCCTTTGCCAACAACGAATGTGACTATTGTCTTCCAACCGACAAAGAACTACGATTTTACATCAACATGGACATGATGGGAATCTCGTACCCTGCCGTCAAGCCAACAGGAGAGCCATATCCGTACCATGCTTGGTCTGGGCCTGACTTCGATCCAGACGTCCAAGATGTCGAAATCACAACCGTACTCGATCACGTTCACAGAAACATCCTCGAAGCACCGATGGACCTTCGAATCGACGGAACATATGGTTCGGGTTGTGACCAACATTGGGAGGATCATGAAGACCTCGTTCTCGATGTTCACGAAGATACGTTTGGTCGCTCAGACCACGTCACGTTCCGAGACCTTGGCGCACAGACCATTTTCCACCTCGGAGCATATGATTCAGACTACAGCGCCTATCATTCTCCTGATGATACCCTGGACAATATGATCGAGATGGTCGGAGGCGTTGAAGAGCTGGAAAAGAGCATGGAATTCGTCATGTGGGCAGCCATGCTCGAGTTTATGATTGCAGATCAGACTCCTGAAATTCGCAACGTCAATGCTTGATATCTTAAACGACGTTTTTTGAACCCAAAGCGAGACTTTCGCACATGGAAGGAGAGGTAACTCAAGAGAAACCCTTCCTCCAACGTTTCGCAGATTCACCACAGTTTCCGCTCGCCATGATGGCTCTTGGAGGATTTGTTGCTTGGGCCGAGTCACTGTTGATGCTCGTTCAAGGTGAATCGATTGAAAACGCGATTTGGCCTCAAGCAGTACGTACCTTAACTTGGACGTTTATCCTTCGAGAGAACGTGCTCTCGATTGCGCTTCTATCCGCTCTTTTCTTAGGATTTTGTGTCTACTCTTCCATTCAATATCATAGGGGACATCGTCTCAACAAGTCAGTTCAAGCAATCTTCTTTTCACTGATTGGAGGTGTTTTCGCCTCATGGATCATCTTCGTTTTGATGGATTACCGTTACATCCGTGGAGCCTTTGTCATGCTTCCTACAATCTACGGCGTGGTTCTCCTCGGTTCAACGCTCGCAGTTCGAGGCCCACCAGGATTACCCGATTCGACCCAGGATTGGAAAGGGAAAACCAAGACTGTTCTGCATGTAGCCACAGTCTTTCTCGCTGCATGGCTGGTCATGCCCGGAATCCCTGCCCTCATCGGCATCGCCCCATCGCCACCACTTGCTCCGACGATGGGCTATGGAGCTGAAGCAGGACCATTCGATAGAACAACCCTACGTTATGCCTATCCATTGCCTGAGGAAGTTATTGCTATTCAAGGCCCAACAGAAGAAGACATTGAATTCTCGATTTATCTCACACTACCACATTTACCAGAGGAGCCAGGGATTGAAGGCGTACCATTAGGCATCCTATTTCACGCCTTCAACAACCCATCCATCGATTCCTACACAGATTGGATCGACCATCTCTCTGCGAAAGGAATGGTCGTAGCCTACATTCAGTATCCAACGGATGTCCGTCCTGAAGGGGGAGAGGATTTCGAACCGACCATCATCGATGGGACCTCAGATTGGCCCCATCATGTACCAAGAATGCTCTCCATTGAATCAGCACTCAATCGTTTGAACGAAATCATCACCGCATCACCTCGTGATGCTTCCATTGACGAAGTCCTCGGCAACCTTACCATCATGCCTGAGCACCTTTGGATTGGTGGGCATAGCCTCGGTGGAGCCTATTCGTTGCAAGCTCTTGGCATGGTCCAAGCCTATTCATGGGGCAATGAAACGTTGATGGTTGACACTGAGATGGCGGCGGCTCGACCAGTGCAGGAACAATGGTTACCCGAGTACACAAATCTACCAGACAATTCAATCGTCCATCTTGTTGTTAGTGAAGATGACATGACGGTTGGACAGTGCAACAGTGTGCATCAGCATGCTCTGTTTGAACAAATTGACAACAACCAATCACTTCTTCTGTACATTCCAAGCGATCGGTATGGGTTCCCCCGCCTCGTGGCTACCCACTATCTTCCTGCGAATGAGGCACATGATACCCTCGCGGATTGGGCCTTCTACCGTCGAGTGGATGCTCAAGCGGACTGGGTCGTTGCACACAGTCGAGGCGATCTCAACACTGCCGATTTTGCTTATGCAAATCTCGTCAATACAGGTATGCTGACCAATTTAGGCAAATGGTCCGACGGCGTCGATGTACTGCCGATACAGGCTTACACAGATCCGAGTCAAAGCAAACGGTTTGCAGAGTGTTTCTAGGAATGGTGATGAAATGGAAGAAAAGAGCGATGTCAAATCCTTCATCAAACTCATTTCCACATCGACCATCATTGCTTCGATGTGTTGCCTGCCGAGCGTCGTCCTCGTTCTGTTCGGTCTTGCAAGCGTGAGCAGTGCTGCAGCTCTCTCAGACACGCTGTATTGGGGTGGAGAAGGGTACGAATGGTTCCGACCTACCATGCTCGCCATAGCCTCATTCTCAGTGATCATCGGCTTGGTGATTTACTTCCGTACTCGAGGTATTTGCACATTTGATGATGTCAAACGTCAACGAAAAAAAGTCGTCAACACATCATTACTGATCATCATCATTGCCTATCTTTCTTACCTTATGTTCAACTACGTCATCTTGACTGAGGTTGGTATTCTACTTGGACTCGAGTGGGAATCGAGTCGATTCTGGAACAAATGATCAAGCATTCTTTCGGACCGTTGAACAACCGACATCCCAATCCTCGCCGTTCTGCATCGCTTCACGAGTGGCATCAAGTAAATCATCCTCTGGACTCCTGATTGGATCAACATCCTGCCCCCACGCGAGGGTGATTTGATACTCATTATTGGATAAATTTTCCAATTGAAAAATTGAATTTTCAATTGAGATTTTATTTTGGATTTCCCCTAGATTAAGAACAATGTCTCTGGGGTTAAGATGCATTCCTTTCCGAGCAGCTTTTTGGATAGCTTCCTTGGAAGTCCATGCCCATGATGCATCCAATCTGCCATCTTTGAGTTGTTCAAGTTCCTCACCCCTTGCCATCATATCGTACACGGTCGATGCTGGTGGGCGCTCGAAAGGTTCAGCATCGACACCAACGGTCCAACCTTGCTCAATGAGTGCAACCGCTGCAAGATCCTGGCTATGCGAGAGCGAGATGCTCGGCAGTCGAGGTTGTATCCACAACCCCTGAATTGCTTGAAGATAGGGGGCTCGCTCGCTCGTTCTCGCAATGGTAAGCTGAGAGCAGTCGAGTCCCCCCCACTCCATCAACGCCTGCTCGAGAAGCCAACGTGCAGAAAGATGCTCATTGATTCTCTTTTGCGTTTTGAAGGTGTTAACCTCATCCCAATCGATGAACTGTAGTTCTGCAGCGTTGTGTTCAGAAATTGGACACGTTGCGAGGAGACAACGGGGCCCATCCTCAAACTCAAGCCAACGGAAAGTCGCTTTCAACGAATCACCATCAGCGTTCAAGTGTGAATTTCTGGTCTTCCGGAACAGGCGCCATTGCCTTAAGACGTAGTCCTTTCAATGCGAGGACTGGGGCGTCATCTGAACCAACAACAAGGACATTGTGAACAGTCACGCCTCCATCTTCGACAGCCATTCGAATCGAACGAAGACGTAGTTCTTCGTCCTGTTCAGGGACACGAAGCATGGTTGACCATTCAATGCCAACCGGTAGACTACTGAATCCTTCGGATTCCATGGCAACCAATCCAGCGTTCTGGAAACCTGCTTCAATCAGCATTGGAAGTGCTTCAAGCAAGACATCTTCCCCATTTCGCTCGTGAGCAAATTGATCTGTGGCTGGCAACTGATGACGCATCAAGGCAATTCCATCAACACCCGGCTGAGACGCATCCCCAACACCTCGTAGAACACCTCCATGCGATTGGAAGCGAGGTCCGTGGAAATATCGCAGGTAGATGAAGGAGGCATGATGCTCAAGCCGTCCTGGCGGAGGGGTTCCAATCGAAGGAAGTTCTGTTATTTCAGATTGCAAGAACCCGCTCAAGTCGTCCGATTTCTTGACCAGACGGACGAGCGCTTCATGGTGCTCACGCTCACCGAACACAACACCTTCAGAGTTGCTCAAATCGGAAATGAGTCGGCACTTGATCCAGGTCAAGTCACCATCTGTACGCTCAACCTTGGCTTCAACACGAACACGCATGGTTCCTTTCATCACTTTCACAGGCAATCCAAATTTTACGGCTTCAAATCCGGCCAGACAGGAATCTGGGCAAAGCAGCAATGCGTTCTCAGCAAACATTTCCATGGCCATTACGCCTGGGTGATAGGGCACTCCGTCGATGGCATGGTCGCTGAGGAACGGATGATCTGCAACAGAAAGCGTGCTTTGTGTCATCACCATCTGTTGTTCCTCGAACGCCAGCACCTTGTCAATGAACGGGAAACGACTTGGGTCGGCCATGATCGCTGCCATCTCACCTGGCAACATCAGAGGTGCTTCTCTAAACGCATCAAACCGATCCATGAGGCCTAGAGAACCGCATGCGATGACTCGACGCTTTCCGCCTCTCAGGGCCTCATCAACGAAGATTTGAACACCAACATCAACAGGCAATGTTTCAATTCCAGCCGCTTCGAACACAGCCTCAATGCTACCTCGAGTTGCCATTCCAACATCTCGCCATCCAGTCCAACCAATGGCGACTGCTCGGCAATCACCCTTCGCTGTGAGACGTGCCATCTCAGCATCGAGAATCGAGTTCGCAGCTGCATAATCGGTTTGCCCTCCGTTCCCGAAACGTCCTGCTACCGAGGTAAAGGCCGAGGCGAATCGCAGGTCACCATTCGATGCTTCAACCGCTTTCATCAGTGCCCTCCATCCATCGATCTTAACTCGGACAACCTTGTCAAAGGTCTCCCATACCTTGTCAGCAACAAGCTTTGAATCTTCCAATCCAGCACCGTGGACAATACCTGTAATCGGATTGGAGAGAGACGCTCCGAGTGATGATAGCGCCTCAGCATCGGTTACATCGATGGAATGATAGAATGCACGATTGCCCGTCGCTTCAATCTTTGAGAGTGTTTGGTAGACATCTCTGCTTCGAGTGAACTTTTGCCAGGCATTGTTCCATTCAACCATCGTAACCTTGCCCGTGGATGAAGCCTCTGTCAATCGTTCACGTAGAGACATCTTCTCCTTCATGAGATCCTCTTCGCTCCAATCCAACCAATCTGCTGTTTGCTCGATTAAGACGGAACGTCCGAGGAGATGGAACGATGCTTCTGCACCTTGACTAGCTTCAGCAACCCCAACAATACAAGCAGCAGTTACGCCAGAACCGCCTCCAGAAACAAGCCAGACATCATCGGACTTCAATGGGTCAAGTTCCCCAACGACGTCTTCTGCAAAGGCTGCAAGAAGCCATCGACGTCCATCGCGGTCTAATCCAATTTCAACTTCTCCGGCTCGCTCGAACAATTCAGTTTCGATATGTTCTGCCGCTGAAGCAGCATCAAAGATCAATTCAGGATGAACATCAAGCGCTCGTGTGCGAAGGTTTGGTCGCTCAAATGCGTACGACTTGGTCACTCCAGACGATGCACATTGAATTGAGTTGAAACGTTCTCCGATGTTTCCGTGTCGGCCATCCATCGAGGTAACGCTAGCCACCAAACCTTGGCTCAAACCTGCGAGTTGGGCATCCATTCCTTTGAGAAGACCGAACCATCCATGAGCGGCAAGTGAAATCTGAGACGATGGAAGTGTATCTTCTGACCAACTCGCTGATGCAAGTTTCATCGGTGCGAGATGAATCATACCTACGACGTTCATGGTCGAGAGGGATGTTGTGATCGATTCGATATGTTCAGGTTTGGCCGGGTCGCCACGGTGGACGGTACGACCTTGCTCAGATTGGATGGATACATCTCGAATACCAACTTCGAATCCAATTCGAACGGTCGATAGGCCACGTGCTTCGAGGCGCGTGCAGAGTTGTTCTGCAATGCCCCAGCCATCGTCCGTAACGACAACTGTTCCATCGAGTGCAAGCGTGGATGCGATTGATTCAGCTTCCTCAACTTCGATTTGCCAGCGTCGGCAACCATCGTGTTCCATTGAGGTAGGTTCCACTGGCGAGCTCGTTTCAACAGCAGGCATAGATGCAGTTTCTGGCTCTGGAGTTGTTGAACCACCTTTCATCTTGACGATGTAGGCGACAAAATGGTTCAGAGTGGGATGATCGGAAAGCAAGAAGTCTTCATCGACCGGTAGAGAGAAGATTTCACGGACATCAACCATAATTTCTGCTTGCTTGACCGTATCAATGCCGAGTTCACCTTCCAGATCTTGATCGAGTTCTACAAAATCAGCAGGGTAACCCGTATGCTTGACAACCACATCAATCACCGTTTGAACCATGTCTCCGCTCGCTGCTGCAGTCGTAGCCACAGGAGCAGGTGTAGGTTCGGCCTTGACCGGTTCAGGCTCAGGCGTTGCAGCTTGAACCAACGGTTGTTCAACAGGCGATACTTCTGTAGGAAGGCCTTCAAACGGCGCAGTTATGTCGTAGACCTCACCTTGAATGCCACCGTGGAGATTGTTGTCACCATCAACATAAGCCACGAGCTTGTTGTCAAGAAGACGAAGTTGAATATCGTCGGTTCCTGCAAGGCCTCGACACCATGCCAGCAATCGCTTTCCATCAATACGCTCGCCTTGAATTGGCCAGGCTCGGACAAAGGAGAGGCCGATTTGCGAACCAAATCCTGCAGCAAAACGCAGACCATACTGGATATTTGGATAATCACCACCCTTTGATAGATGGAGGTTGCCGAGCTCTTCATCAACGACCTTGTGGTTTGCAATCGGAGGAATTCGCTTGGTCAGCAAGCCATAGAACATGCTCGCATCTTCAATTCCAACACCCATTGGGTGGCCAGTGAATCCTTTGGTGTTAGCAATGACCAACGAATCGGTACTTTCTCCAAAGGTTTGTCGAAGTGCTCTCACTTCGCTTTGTGCGCTTCCACCACGAGCAGGTGTGTAGGTCTCGTGCGAATAGAAGACCGTGTTCTTGGCAATTGCGTGGCGGTCCAATCCCCATTTCTTCTCCATCTCGCCTACAAAGTTGTCAACGGTTGTTGCGACATGCTCGACATCGAGTCTGGTTCCATGATAGGCTGAATTGGCAGTCGTTGCACCAAGCAATTCTGCAATTGGTTGTACGCCACGTTCGTCAGCGGAACTCTTGCGTTCTACAACGAACGAGGCTGCGCCCATTCCAAGAACGAGGCCATTTCGTCGCTTGTCGAAAGGAAGTGCTGCTTCTTCGATCACATTGCTGGTTGAAGCTGCACCAGTTGAGGCGAAGCCGCTGCCAATCCATTCCCACATGTCGTCTCCAGTCACATCATCAGAGGAGAGAATAACAACACGATCAACACGATCTGCAGCAAGCCAATCCTCTGCAATTTGGAAGGCCCCTGTTGCTGAAGCACAGGCGAGATTGATGGTTGTGGTCGGTCCACGGATACCGGTGAATTGCGCAAATTGTGAGTGGCCCATGGTGAGGACTTGGAACAAATAGCGACGATCGAATTTCCCTTCTCCATCATCACCATCGGATTTTGCATGCTTCATAGCCATCTGAACACCTGGGAAACAGGATGCGAAGACGATACCTGTTCGGTCTCGATGCGTGCTTGGCACCTGCCAGTTTCGAATCAAGCGAAGCCCACCCTTTCCGACCTGTTCTTCAGGCGTCAAAGGAATACCAGCATCTCGAAGAGCGAGAAGTCCCGATGCCATTGCAAGTTGCGTCGTTATGTCCCATGCCATGACCATCTTTGGATCGATGCCAAATTCTTCGGAGAGGTCAAACGCTCCTTTGACACCAGCGAGTTGAGGGATGTCATCGAAGCTTGTTGCTTGCTCAATGTTGACTGAGCCATCTCGGCCCTTGATGAGGCGCTTGATGTTCTTGTCAAGAAGACGTTGCTTGTATTCATCAGTGACTTCTTGGAGACAGGTTTCACCACGAACGAGACGTTCAAACACATCCTCATCAAACACCTTCTCACCTCCTGGAAGACCAAGGCTAATTCCAGATACAACATATGGATCAACTCGACGTTGCATCATTGGGTCGTGGGTTGCTTGCGTTTGAATCACTGCGGGAGAAGAGTTTGTTTTCGCAAGATGTACACGAGGCGACCAACCTGCAGGAGGCTGGCTTACCCATCGCTCAATATCTGCTGCTGTTGTTGCAGATTGTATATCGATTTCTGCATCGGTTTGTGCCTCCGCAGCGATGGCTGAGACGATGCTTTGAATGGACTGATCTGTCAGACCGAGACCCAAGCGCAAGTTGACCATTCCTTGACAGAACATGGCAGGATAACCGCAATGTTGAGCGATACGGTCACCAACGTAATCAGTGACCGTTGGTTCTTTCTGAACAGGGGTTGCGACCGTTTGAACCGCGGTTGGAGCACCAACACTACTACCTCCTTTGGTTGGAAGTGGACGGGCACGTACACGAAGTTCTTCTTGATTGGAGCGCTGAGGCAGCCCTGGTGCTTGATGTGCTTCGATTGGTCCTGCTCGGAAGGCTTCGCTGAAAACAGGGGATGTACCTTCGATGGCTTTCGGAGGCCTTCCTGCAAGGGCTAGTGCACCAATCGCTGTGAGGAACGAAGCGATGCCACCCTGTTTTGGATGGTTGGTCATCACGGCAAGGTGAGGATGATCTTCGAGGATTTGTGTCGCAAACATCGTCAGAGCCCGCTTTGGCCCTACTTCAACAAAGATACGCGCACCTGCCTCGTACATCGTGTTGATTTGGGACGTCCACTCAACGGAAGAGGCCATTTGTGGGGCAAGTTTGGAAAGAATGCCTTCTTTTGCATCTGGTCCGTCATCCGGATAGAATGTTCCATCCACGTTCGCCGTGATCGGAATCTTCGGCCAGTTGATTTCAAGAGAGGACAGGAACCTGCGCAATGGTTCGTTTGCAGGAGCAACAATGCTCGAATGGAAAGCGTGGCTTGTTGCCAAAGGGACGCAATTGAATCCTTCAGCTTCGAAGGCTTTCATGACCTCTTGAACGGCTTGTGTAGCACCAGCAATAACGGTCATCTTCGGAGAGTTCTTGTTGGCAGCGATGACGTAGCCCTCGGCAGCATCAAGGATACGCTCAACAGCATCGTATGGGGCGGTGACACTGGCCATCAAGCCCTTGTCATCAATTTCGACGGAGCCCATTTCAGTTCCACGTGCAGCTGCTGCCCGTAATGCCCCGTCCATGTTGAGAATGCCTGAAGCCATGAGGGCAGCATACTCTCCAAGTGAATGCCCAGCAACCATATCCGGTTCGTGACCATAGGCGTTGAGAGCATGCTCAATGGCAAGATCTGCCGTGAGCATGGCCGGTTGTGTGTATTCAGTTTGCTTGAGTTTGTGCTCAGCAGCCTTCCGCTCCTCATCGCTTAGATCACTTCGAAGTACGAACGAAGAGAGTGTTTCACCATCGAGAACTTCGACCATCGTTGAATCTGAGGCATTCCAAACGTCTTGTACGGGCGTGTATCGCTGATGCAAGTCGTACGTCATACCAACATATTGCGAACCTTGACCCGGATACATGTGGGCGACCTTTGCACCTTCTGGCATTGCCGGCTGATCGCTGACAAGGACGCCTTGCGCTTGCAAAAAGCCCCACTTTCCTGAATCAGCAAGCGATGAAATCGCCAATGCCTTACGCTTCTCAAATTCAGCCCAAGAGGTTGCAACAAGTGCCAATCGGCATGCATCGCTTGAATCATAGGAAGCACTTGCTGATTGAAGTGCCATGGAAAGACGAAGACCTCGTGGGTCGTCATCAAAGGTTGGTCCATTGAAGGATGTTGATTCGAGAGATGTGGCCAAGGCTTCGATGGAAGAACCTGAGAGAAGCAGTACGCCGCCTTCAATGGCCTTGAGTTGCTCATGCGTCATGGTTGCCGTTGCAGATGCATCAAGGATGGAAGGCGCTGAAACCGTTGTTGACTTTGCGTAAGCTTTCCATCGTTGTTGCCAATCTTCGGCAATGCTTCGATGATAGTCCGGATTGTATCCTTCCAAGGCAATGTGGAAGTTTGTCCCACCGAATCCGAAGGCCGAGACTCCAGCTCGACGCGGATGCGATTCTGGTTCAGGCCATTCCAATGGTGAGGTTGGTACAAAGAATGGAATGTTTGCCCAGTCAACCGTTGGATTTGGAGTTTCAAATCCGGCTGAAGGGGGAATGGTACGGTGGTGAAGTGCCATGACCGATTTGATGATTCCTGCAATACCTGCTGCAGCCTTCAGATGACCTATTTGGGACTTGATTGAACCAACGGCTACGTTATCACCAGATGCAACATCGGTCCAGAGCCGAGTTAGCGTGGAAAGTTCTGTAGCATCACCCACCTTTGTCGAGGTCCCATGTGCTTCGACCAATTCAACCGAAGATGCTGAATAACCTGCTTGGTTGTAAGCGCGAGCAATGGCTTGAATCTGGCCACGTTGGCTCGGTGCTGTGATGCCTTTGCCACGACCGTCGCTTGATCCTCCTATACCACGGATAACAGCATGGATGGTATCGTCATCTGCGATAGCATCACTGAGACGTTTCAGCACCATGACACCAGCACCTTCACCCATGACGAATCCATTTGCACGAGCATCGAATGGGGTCGAATGTGTTGGCGATAAGGCGCCAATAGCGCTGAACTTCGCGTACGTTGCTGGATCCATTGTCCGATCGGTTGCTCCAGCAAGCATGACATCGGCTTGTCGTGTTTGAAGGAGGCGACATGCATCCATGACCGCTGCCATTGAGGACGCACAGGCTGCATCCATGGCATGATTTGGTCCTTGCAGATCCAACAAGTTTGCAACACGTCCAGAGACAACGTTTGCAAGTTCGCCCGGCATGGTGTCTTCGTCGACTTTTGGGGAGTGCTCGTTCATGGCATCCATGAAGGCCTCTTTCGATGAAGCCGGGAGACCGTGCTGTTGGGCAAGTTCAGAGGTGTGGTTTGACCAAACACGAATGTTTGACATGTTTCTGTTCTCGCCTCCAAGTGCGTTGGCAAAAACCACACCAGCACGCTCTCGGGGGAATTCCTTCTCTCCTTCACCATAGCCCGCTTGTTCAATCGCTTTTGCTGAGACCGAAACAGCCCACAATTGGCATGGGTCGATTTGTGGGATTGTCCCAGGAGGTTGCCGCCATCGACGCCAGTCGAATTCGTAATCCTCAACAAATGCTCCAATCTTTGCATATGTGTATCCGTGCGCGATATCACCTGGTTTGCCTTCTGTCCAGAAATGGTTGACAGGGCCAGGCCATCGCCCTTCTTTGATTTCCTTGATGCTCACATGCGAATCGATGATGTTCTGCCAGAATGCTTCGAGATCCTTTGCATCGGGCATCATTGCAGCAACACCTATGACTGCAATGGGTTCAAACGGACCCTGTTCGAGCCCTTCGCATGGTTTTCCGTCATCGGTTATGATGGTCATGTGTTCACCTCATACGTCCATGATGCTCTGTGGCACCATGGTGATGGAATAGCCTGCATCAACATGGATGCATTGCCCTGTCACGCCTGCAGAAAGCGGGCTAGCAAGCCACAAGGTCGTTCCAGCTACATCGTTTTGATTGACGTTACGTCGCAATGGAGCATTGGCTTCGACGTGGTCGAGGATGCGATCGAAGCCTGGAATTCCTGAGGCTGCGATGGTTCGAATAGGTCCTGATGAGATGCTGTTGACTCGATGGCCGTGAGGCCCCAAATGACAAGCAAGTTCACGCGTCCAGCACTCAAGCGCTGCTTTTGCCATCGACATGATTCCGTACGATGGAACAAATCGAGTCGAAGCAGCGTACGTGAGTGTAATGGTGGAGGAGCCTTCGCTCAGATGAGGCATAGCAAACTTCAGACAGCGTTGCAAAGAGTTCGCAGAAATGGTCATCGCCGTATTGATGTCAGCATCTTCAACGAAGAGTATGGGTCGATCAAAGCAACTTCGTGGAGCGAATCCAATCGCATGAACAAGAACGTCAATCGTTCTTCCAGGGTGTTCTTTGGAGAACTCATCGAAGAATTCCCGAGTCGTATCGTCTTGAGCAACATCGAGTGGATAGAATCCCTTGATCGCAGGAAGTTTGTCCTTAAGTTGGAAAACGCGAGACATGAAGCGCTTTTGATAGCCCAAGAACAGGTCTGCACCTGCCTCAGCGAGCTGTTGACAAATGGCCCATGCAATCGAATCTTCGCTTGCAACTCCAAACACGACAGCGGTTTTTCCTTGTAGACCTAGCATCCGCACCCCTCAATTCGCAGGTGTTACCGGGCACACCACGTCTTTGAGTATTCCCCTTCTTTTGAAGGAAAAACATGGCTTCCAAGGGGTTTGAAAACCAGCGGACAGCGTCACAAATCGTCAAGCATCGAGTCAAAATCATCCGAGAGGAATTCATCATCGTCCAAATCCAAGTCAAAATCGAGGTCGAGGTCGAATTCGTCATCGTCATCGATTTCAATCGGTGGCTCAGTTGGAGCATCCGTAGCAACTTTGCCTTTTGAAGAGCGCTTGGAAACACGTCCAATAATCACGAGAAGGAAGATGAGGAAGAGAACGCCTCCTCCTATGGCACCATACAGTGCAAGGTCGTCTGTGCTCACTTCAGAGAGCCCGGCCCCTAGACCGCCGGACTCTTGCTGTGCTTCAACGATGAGATCAAAATCAACCATGTCTTTTGAGTCATCAAGTGTGCTTGTTGCTTCAATCGTGATGATGTTTCGAATCTCTGCATCGGCCTCGCTCGGAGCACGGATAATGAACTCAAGTTGTTCGGAGACGCCACCCGATTGAACATCTCGTGCAACGATGAAATCTCCGCTTTGCAATGTGAAGCCAAGTTGTTCAAGTTCGTTGGCATTGGTGATTCGAATCTCGATCGTATCGTCCGCATTGCCGTTGTTATCAACTTGGAAAGTAATGGACAACTCCTCACTTGTTTGCATTGTTCGTGAGGACGTGTCAGGAATATCGAGCGTTACGAAACCGTATTCCTTGATGGTGACATCACCTGTGTGGTTTGCAAATTGGGAAAGCGGCGTTCCTTCAACGGGTATCGGCCCCCAAGCAGTGACCGTTGCAGTGATGGTGAATTCATACACGATTGATGCATCGGTTCGTTCATCGCAGGAGAAGGTTACAGTGAATGTTTCAGATTCACCCGCTTCGATGGTGAAGGAGTCTTCTGAGATCATCATGTTCACATAAACGCCGCCCCACTCTTCGGAGATCTGGACATTTTCAGCTAAGACCGTTCCATCATTCGTGACTGTGCATTCAAGGATTGAATCTTCATATTCGCCTGGCTTGACTTGGAGTTCTGGATCGTCACCACATTCAAGTGAAATGCTTCCCACAACTCCTTGAGCCGCAGATGGCATTGGTAAGAGGCTTGCAAGAAGCAGAAGCCCAAACAAGGTGGCCAACGCTCGTTCCTTGCCTGCCATGTCGATACGAAGTCGAAGAGTTTCATGAATGTGATGGATGAATCTTCAACCGACAAAGTCAATCTTCAGCATCACCATAGAGTGCATTCGGCACATCAACATGACATTTCCAAAGCATCTCTTCATCCATACCCGCTTCAATCAATTGTTGTGTCCTCTTAGGCACGGTCTTGGGTCCAAGGACAGCTCCTGGACGACGCGGGTCGTCCATGTAATCTGTCTCAAGCATGAAGCCCGTTTTGTTGTTCTCATAACTTGCAAGCAACGGATCAAGAGCACCTTTTCCGACAAGTACGCTTGATGTTAAGCCACGCGTGATGGCTTCGTCGATCTGGGGAGGCGAATAATGCCGAATCAGACGATGCGTAGGCAGGTTGGCTCTTGATGCCATCTCGGACAAGTCTCGATAGGTCGACTCCAATTCGCCCTCAACATGGAGTTGCAAAGGGATTCCTTCACGTGCCGCCAAGGTCATCGTTTCTTCAAGCAACAGATTGGAAAGATCCCAAACCTCATCGGACACATCCCAGTGGGGCCGGCCGACTTCACCGATAGCATGGGCTTGACCTTCCTGGACGAATTCGAGCGCCGCATCAATGCTATCGCGATAGTTTTCACATGCACGCTCGATTCCTTTGTCTCCATCTTCTTCCATCCATTTGATGAATTGATGAGCAAAGGCTGCTGGGTGTGGTCCGAGAACAACACGAACGTGAAGATCATGTTCTTTTCGAACCTCATTCGCCATAGCAATGGTGTCAGCATACGTTTCTCTGTGCTCGCTCAACGAGGTCGGAGGTGAAGCAAAATCGGGACAATGAACGAGAACGAGATGCGTGCCACCAACGTTCTTGAAATCCTTAGCAGCATCGAGGAAGCGTCCGTTACGGTTGAGGTGGAAATGATTGTCAAGAATCGGTCCTTTCCAAGGCCGTTGAGCATCAACCATGCCAATTCCTCAGAAACTGGAGATACCTAATTCCTTGAATTTGGATTGCCAATACACGGCAGCCATGGCCACCATCTTTGGATGGCGTCCATCGGTAACGACACATCGGCCGTTCTCCCAAACGTGGAGAACAAGGTCATGGCGTTCGTCTTGAATGATTCCACAATCAAGTCGGTCATCGTAACGACCTTCTCCTGCTCCGAGTGCTCCGGTTATGGATTGAACCTTGATTGGTGTGTTGAAGTAGAAGGAGGCAATGATCGGCCCGTACTCTGTCTTGAGCCCAGTATCGTCCTTACCAAGTCGGAGCAAGAGTTCCTTTGCCGCATCTCTCGCTGCTTCGATACGGTGCGTTCCGTGGACGGTGATGCGGCCCTCAGGATCGATGACGAGTGTGGCCCGAGGTCTTCGAAGCGCTTTGATGACCATCTTTCCGACCCGCTGACCATCGAGATGCTCAACGACAGCATCGCCATCAATGGGTTCAGGGGCGACAAAACGAACGAGTTGGTTCTCAACCGTTACGTCGATGTTGCCGCTCATTCTTCCTCCTCCA
>JBMYJV010000005.1:0-897 GCA_049594755.1 Candidatus Poseidoniaceae archaeon | reverse complement strand
CGAACGAGTTGGTTCTCAACCGTTACGTCGATGTTGCCGCTCATTCTTCCTCCTCCAGTTGTTCCGATGGGCCTGTTGATGAAATAATCTCCTCTGGTTGAGGATTTGAATTGAGCATTGCGAGGATGGAAGGTCGCCACGTCTGGTGCATTGGTAGAAGAATGGTTGCCTGATCGCCATGCTTTGCCCTCTCTGCAGCGAGAGCCCCCCGTAGTCGCTGCGCAAATCGCTCATCTCTTGCATTCGAGAGAGAGGTATTGATTCGCGATTCAATCAGATCCCACCATGCTGCCGAGAGAACAGATGCGGTTGCCATATCTTTTGGAACATTCTTTGGAGGTGGAACCGCATCAAAAATGCGTAGCTTGACTGCTTTTCTCCATTTCTTTCCAATACGGACCATCGAAAGCAGTTTTCTCCAATGTGTCGAAACCTTCGCTTCCTGTGTCCGCTGCTCTTCCCACGCTTCATCGTCAAGCGTAGGTTCGATGCAATACACTGGACGTTCATGGCGCAAGGCGAGTCGATGCAATCGTCGAGGTTCAGGATCGGGGAAACGTCCAGTTTGAATTTCTTCCAATTGCGTCAAATCTTCAATCAGACACGAATCAAGGCCCCCACCTAAGAGTGCGGAAGCGAGATTGATACCCGGCGACTCCTTTTCTGATGCTTCTTCAAGCTGCCAAACATCCTCAATTTCAGGACCTTCGAGGAGTGCCAGAGCATGCCATTCGATTCGGGGCCTGAGGGATTGTGGATGAACCGTTGTAGGAAGGACTCCGTGGAGAACGATACGGCCTCCATCTGGGTCATCCCAGACGATGTCTTCCCAGGACAAATCCACACTCAAGTGGTCACGCCCTTCACTGGTTGTTCAACCAGTCTTGCAAGGAGTTG
>JBMYJV010000004.1:0-20441 GCA_049594755.1 Candidatus Poseidoniaceae archaeon | reverse complement strand
CTATTGTAGTAGCGGGATACTCGGTCAGCACAGACGTTGGCATTGCTGTATCCAGTGAATCCTTCAACAGGCTCAAAGACACCACTCCATCCAGAGGAAGAGTAGGTTCTGTACCCCCAGTAATGGTATGGGTAACTTCCTGAGCGAGGGTTGTAGTCTTCGCTGATTTCGCCCCATCGGAATCCAAATTCTTCAGGATAGTAGTAATAACCAGGATATGAGGGCAGACTTGTTGGACCTTCTGGCCAGCTTCTCCATAGGTCGACCAGATATCCGTCAAACGAACCGGTGTATGTTGGACCATAGGAGTAACCGTAGTAGTTGCAGTGCCAAGAAGCAATGCCACCTTCACCACCTGCATAGGTGGCATATCCTGCAGCACCGGACTTGGTGTCGCTTGTACTTGTTGGATAATATCCTTCAGATTCATCGGAGGTGATGTTTTCAGAAACCACAGCACCTGTAACAGGATCGGTGTATGTGAGTTCGATGTTCCACCGGTCTGTTATCATGTAGTATCGGCTAGAACTCCACCAAGATTGTGTTGGTGTTGCATAACCTCCGCCGTAGATCGAGTTCGCCCCGACTTGCAAGAAGTCAGCGGTACCGATGAAGGCTGAGAAGTCAACTTCGTGCGTGGTCCATCCTCTTGCAACGTTCTCAAGGCTGGTCGAACGATAGATTGTTGGAAGTGTCATTCCACCATGTGCATCGATACCAACCGTGTTGCCTGTTGATGTAAAGCCATCAATCGAAGGCGCAGCGTTGTAGGATTGAATACCAACTGCGGCGTTCGAAACGGCGATGTTGTTGTAGGATCCTGAGGCTCCTTCAACCCAAAGCGCAGTTCCGGTGTTTCCAGTGTTGATGATCGTGGATGAATCAATGCTTGCACTTCCACCGGCTATTTTGACAGTCGCCATTTCATCGGATGTGGCGGGTGAACCATAGATTGTACCTGAGTTTTTCACAATGAGTGAAGCCCCAGGGGCGATAAGAATTGCAGAGTTTGTCGCTGAATCTTGAGCAACATCTCGTATGGTACCGCCGTCAATCTCCAACGTTCCGTCTTGGACATCGAGTTCGTAAGGATACGAGGGTGTGAATGCCTGTAGCGAACCTGTGGCAGTTGTTGAGGTACCAATAACAAGCTTTCCGCCGTTCGAAATTGTTAGGGCAGGGGTGTTTGTTGCTGTTGCCTTGACAGTGAGCGAAGCGCCGAGTAGGCGAATAACGCAACCGTCGAGCGTGAGGTCTTCAGAGAGTGTCATAGGTGTTCCGTCGAACTCGTAAATGACTCCTCCTGCAGAGGTCGTGCCGTTTGTTGGCAATCCCGCACCTGTGTCAGCATCAGTCCAGGCAGCCAAGTAGGCACAATCCATGTTGGTACCATTGAGGTCAACAGGAGCAGGCAGTAGCATGAGTGAGTACGTGCTACCGATTGTGAATCCAGTGCTGAGGTCGCTGATGTACCAAGCATCGGTGGTTTTGGTCTCGTTTTGACCGGCTGGACCGTATGCTCGGAGGTTGTGGTTGGAGTATGTGACTCCGTTGCTGTCACCAGTGATGACCCAAACCTGAGCATCTCCTGTGCTGTTGGTGATGTGGGATCCAACCTCGAAGAGTTCAGAGCCTGACGAGTCAACGACGCTTGCACTGACCGTGTGACCACTCTTTGGCACATTGGTTGGTGTCGGTGGCGTACCAGTGGCTTCAACCCGGTATGCCGACAACTCAGCAAACCCACCGTAGTATGTTATTGCAGAACTTGAAACATAGACATCGCAGTTTCCTGTTGCTCCGCTGGTTCCCGCACAGTCGTTTCCGTTTTGGCTGACCTCAATCAACTTGATTTCAGCGTTCGAACTTCCGTACGCCAAGTAAACACCGCTTCCGGCATTTGAACTTGTGATTGCGACATCACCAAGAGTAATCTTGGAATTTCGTGCGTAAACAGCGTGGTCTGAGTTTGAGGTGTGTGTCAACGTACCGCCATCAAAGACCATTGTGTTCGGAGCTGCGCTGCTTGAGCAACTGCCGTACAATCGATCGGAATCTATGGACGAAGCTTGGACAAGCCATCCGCATCCAGCAATTCCGAATCGACCCGAATCGAGGTTGGTAATTACCATTGCATCGGTGTTGATCGCGTTTCCGGAGAAGTCGATGTGACCCGCAGTTACATCGTTCATAATCGAAGGTTGTGTTCGGTAAACAATCATGTCTCCGACGGTTAGGTCGTCAATGATTGCATTGTCACCGTATGGACCATTCGCAGTGCTTGAGGAACCGCTTGGAGCGATTGTCAAGTCTGCGTTACCCCAGTCAACTTCGGTCATGTTGATGAGTCCTTCAGCATTAATCGAAGCAGACGTATAATCGTCTGCGACAAAGTTGTACAATCGTACTTCACTCAAGACACCAAAGTCAGAAGTGAATGCTGTTCCAGTTTGTTGTGCGCCTGAAGCGATTGTTGCAGTAACGTTGGATACTGTGACGTGTTGTATGTCTGTATCGATGAGGTTGACGTAAGCATTCGAGATGGTTACGTTCTCAACGTGGAGCATTCCACCGGTAGAACCAGGGAAGTTCACGATAGCACCGCCCCATGTTTCACCATCAGTGTTACAGTTGGTCATTGTACCTTCCTTGATCATTGCATTTGCACTTGATGGGAGGTTGATACAAGCCTTGTCAGCACCGTTGATACTGAAATCGTTCATGGAGATTGAAGTACCCTGTCCACTACCATGACGAATGGCAGTTTCGACATTGGTAAACGTCACGTGACTCATGGTGAAGTTTCCGACGTTACCGTTGGAATAACATGCACGAGTTCCGCCTGAACTGTCAGCACAGATAGCGTTGTAGTCACCGTGGCGTGAACCTGCGGTGATCGCAGCGGTACTCGTGTTCTTGAAATCAACGTATTCGAAGACGTGTCGGTCGTCGGTTGTGGTACAATCATCAGTGAATGAGAGTCCCTTCCACTCGTTACCGTCTTGTCCTTCCATGGTGATTGGTTTCGCAGATGTTCCAACTGCGTTAACCGAGTCACATGTTCCGTCAATGGAGATACCTTTACCTTGTGCAACTTGGATAACAGTTCCAGGTAGAATCTCGAGATCTCCGCCCGTGATTGAGAGGAAATCCGTTGTGGGGTTGACTCGGTAAGGTGAGCCTTCCTCATCCCAGATACAATCGACGTTGTTGTTGGAACAATCAAGGTCGCTTTGGACGTCTGTACCCTTACCCTCGAATGGCATTACTCGGACATAGACTCCACAATCGGTAACGGTATCCTTGTAGCAGTAGTTGCTACCATAGAAAGAGGAATGCCACCAAGGTGCAATGGTTCCTGCTCGTGCGTAAGTGTTGGTTGATGGAAGTGTAGGCATGTTCGTGTTCCATGATGTAACACCTCGTTCCAAAGCGGTAGATCCGCTGTCAATGAAGTACAGATAACCGAGACGGCCAATGCGCAATCGGTCGTTCGAATCATCACCGTCAAATGTCTTTTGGAAGTAATCAAACGTGAACCCTGACGGGATATCGATGTTTGCGTTACAAGCCGAACTGTATCTGTTCCAGTTCGTTGTATCGTCGCAGGAGGTACCACGGATTCCACCGTTGGATGCGCCCGAAATAACGGCTTGAGCGTTTGTAACAGGGGTCATTCCTAGCGGGAATGTCTCATAGGAGTGACTTGTTCCATCGGTCGTAATTCGGTAGTTGGTCGTGAATGGGTTGCCGCCGTAGATGTACCCCGCTCCAGGGTTGCGCATGGTAGCACCGTGGGTCTTCGTATGATCCATGTATCCGATGGTCATGTAATCTGTTCGGAGGTCACATTGTGTGTCGTACTTGAACTCAATCTCGTTGGTTACGTCATAGAATACAGCCTGGTAATCACAGAGATAGTTCTTGTCGTATCCCATGTCACGCCATTCAACGATAAGCATCTTGGTCGGGTCAGCAACTTCGAAGCTGTTGGTTGAGGTCGTGTACACGTTGGCACCATTGGATGTGCTTCCTTCGGTCGATTTGTCTGTTGCTGTGGCGTAATAGGAGACATAGTCGCCTCGCTCGAGTGTATTCAATGAAGCACTCCAGTCACATGCTGTATCAACACAATCGGGTCGCTGAGCTCCAACAGGATTCAGTTTAACGCTGGTGAACGTTCCGTTGTTGATGCTGTAGTGCAAGGTTGGCCCTTCATCAACCGTATTGTTAACATTCAATCCTGTCGGAGGATCTCCTGCGTCTGTGATTGTGAAGACGAATGTACGTGCCTTGCTGTGAGAATCGCGAAGAATGTCGTGATCCACTGTCGGTGCGCTCGTGTCAGGTTGAGGCGCAATCGTACTTACACTGTAGGTGTTGGTTCCGGTGTTGGCTTGCGATCCGTATCGACTTCCACTAAGTACGACGCCGCTCCATGTGTAGGAGCTTGAACTAGCGTAAGTGGTACTTGAGCTGCATCGAGCAGTGGAGGACGTCGAGCGGTAGAAGTAGTAGAGTCCGCTTGTTCCCGCACAGAACCAGTTGGCTCGAGATACGTCGTATGTTCCGTTCCATTCGAATTTACCGAACGTTCCATTGATATCAAGACCGTTGAGAGGCACATGGTATGCTTCTGTCGTGATACTGGTCCAAGAGGAATACTTGTACGTGCTCGAGAGGGCAGCGGTAGTTCCGCCAGCGAGTACACCTGTTTCAATTTCAGGAGTTGAGTCACCGATTCCGACCATTGCCCAGTCGTTCATGCTCGAGTCGTAGAGGAACAACAAGTTCATTTGTGGCCCGTGTGCAGCGTTGATGGATAGGTAACCATCGTCGCTCTGGTGCAGGTTGTTGAGACCCGAGCGAGTACCGCCCATGCCGTTGTAACCGCTACCTGGTGTTGTGGTCCACTGAAGTTTCCAGTTGGAATAGGCCGTGTTCGACGACGATGAAGAATAGAAACATCGGTTGCTCCAACCCGTACCACAGCCAGTCGTGTCGTACTCAAAGAGGTACTCATCACTGTGCTCGTAGTACGTCATTTGTCGGTCGTGGTAACCGGCGTATGATCCTGAACTGCTCCCTGAGTGAACATCTGTTTGCAGGAATGTGAATTTCATCGCATCGCCAGCATTCGCAACATCATCGACGAAGAACCAGTGGGCGTTGCTGGTTACCCATGTTGCAGGGTTGGTTGCTGTGGTAGGAGGTGCTGGGTCGTAACCAACGTTCGGGCCGTTTGTAAGTGCGTTGAGGTCCTGGAACTTCCAGTAGTATTCGACATAATCGCCTGCGCTTAGATCTGCAGTAGAACCCTTGAAACGGCAACTGCTGTCGCCTGTGGAACATGTTCCGATTGTGGTTGCTGCGACTGAAGTCCATGTCGATGCATTGTTGATTCGGTACACCAACTTGACTCCGTTTGTTGAAGTCGTATCGATTCCAGACAAATCGCTCAACGTGGTAAAGAATGTGCGCTCCCCTTCGACGTATGTGGTCAAGTCTGAGTACGGAACGTGGTTTGAAGTTGGTGCAGTTGTATCGGATGTGAGCGGGTAAATCACTTCCAGGTAACTAGCCAAACTTCCAGAATTCTGGAATCTCATACTGTAATAGTTTTGGTTGGCTGAATAAGCTCCAATTCCGACGGTACCGCCGTTTGCCTGAGCATTGATGACGTAGTTGTGCGCGCCAGTTGTAGCGGTACAAGCAGTACCTGTAGGGTTGTTGTTATCACAGAGTTCAAAAGTCTTCCAGCCTGTGGACCATGCTACGTTTCCGATGGAAGGAGAGTTACCGATCGAGGAGATTAGTAATCGATCGTTGGTAGTTGATTGGCTTCCTCGAATGACGTTGGCAGAGAGCGACCCCGAACATGTAGCAGAGGTAACCGAGTACTGATAGCTTGGTTGTGAACCGCATGCTTCAAGGATTTTCGCTGTAGCGGTGGCAGAACCGCCATACCTCGAGGTGTAGACGCGCCAGTTGACTTCGTCAACCGTAGCACCTGAAGGGAGGGCAGAACTACTGCCGAAATCGTATCTCATCCAAGGAATTTCCCAGTAAGTGATGGAATATGAAGATCGATAGAGATCGATATAACTGCTATCGTAGCAGTTCGGATAATACACTCGGCAATAACCGGCCCTGGCGGTTGAAACCTTGATACTTGGATCCAACATAATTGGGAAAACTCGGTCCTCAGAGGCAAGCCAGTCCGTTTCAACAGCAGTTGTGAGAACAACGGTCGGGCCGTGTACTTCAATGAAATATGTGCCGATGTATGGCTCTGAACCTGAGCGGTCGTTAACGATTGGCTCTGGGATGGTCGCCAATACTTCACCAGTTTCGATGTTTCGAATTTCGAGCTCACTTTGGGTGATGGTGATCTCTTCACCGAGGGCAACCCCGTCGAGATACAAAGCGTATCCATGAGGCATGATCATTCCTTCAGTGAAGCCGAAAAATTCATCATCAATTTCAAGGGTTGGGCGTTCCTTGATGAGGAGGTTTTGCTTGACTATTGTTGTTTCAACGGTGTAATCTATCGCAAAGCCTTCAGCAAGAGGGTAACGAATCACGTTCCCTCCGACCTCCACGTTACCGATGGCTGGAGGCGCATCGAAAACCATAGGAGAGGTACCTGTTGAATCAATGGTGATTAGCATAGGATTTAATCCAGTGACGATCGGATCATCAAATTGATTTGGTTGAATTTCAAGCCCTCGAGCGACTTCTGCGCCGAAGGAAGTAACAAAGAGGTTCTCGTTAACTTCCCAACCGGTTGGAGTTGCCTTGATGTTGAGGTCGATTTCCTCATAGGCGCCGCTGTCATCGAGGTAATGCATTGCTTCAGCGCTCGTGATTTGAGAGATTCGACCGTCCTCGGTAAGGAATCCTTTGGTGAACGTATCTCTCATTCCCAAGAGTTCCTTTGAAGGATCGTACTCAAAATTTGTTTTTTCGATGGCAGGTGGCATCTCGCCGAATACATCGCTTTGTACCGTGTATTCTGCGCTGGTGACGCCATCGGTTGCTGTGTTATCCACCAGGCTTGTCATTGGCATCAATGCCATCAAAGCACAGAGAAGGATTGCAGTACCAATTCCACCCATTGCAGTTTTCGTTTTCTTATTCTTGTTTCCCAACATGTTCATTCACCCATACGGACTGTATGTAAGTACAACCACGTTCTCCGCCATTTATAGAAGTTCGGGTGCAAAATCTTTGAATTCTATTTTTCTTGGCCCAACTGAATCGTTATACTGCGGCGGTTTTTTCTATCAAACTAGTACAAACAATTTGTAAAATGAACATTTTTTTTATTCCCAGTTTTGAATAAACTATGATTCTCAGATCCATTGTGTAAAATCTGTGCCTACTGAGTAAAAAAAGAAAAAAAAAAGGCCGGGGAGGGCACCTGAATGCCCTCCCCGGCGGCTTCTGTGCTCCACAGCACAGATTTCGACGGTCGAACCAAGCCTAGTGCTCAGTAGTCCCAGTCTTTGTCTTCGCCGTCGCCTCCTCCACGAGAGAGGATGAATGCGCCGGCGATGAAGGCGACGACGACGACTCCACCAATGGCGCCCCATGTCCAGCCTGGCAATTCGCCACTGGATGTATCGTCACCATCTGTGTTATCGTTGTCGATCTCTCCACCTTCGTTTGCCTTGAAGAAGGCAGCGTCTGCACCAGCATCAGAGCTGGAACCTGCAGTTCCAGTGTTGCCCAGTGCATCCACAGGTACAACTGCAAAGTAAACTGTGTATTGCCCAGGAGAAGTGCTCATCATGACATCGGCAGTCATGACATCAGCACTTCCTGTGTTCACACAGGTTGTTGGCATGTTCGCAGCATCGAATGCGTCACGATTTTTGTAGCAGACATTCCAAGAAGCAACATCGTCCATGGAGCCATCTGCGCTCCATGTCAAAGTCCACTTGTCACCAGCTTCGACGACACTGACGCCGGTAGCGGCAGCATTGTCGACCTGCTTGTCAGCAACGACTGTACCTGTTCCGATTGGCGTGCTGCAGAGACCATCGTTGTTGCACACTGCAACTTCGATATCATATGATACATCGTGGAGCGTGTTTGTGCCACTGTACGTGTAGGATGTCACGGTTCGGTCAAGATCGACTTCGAACACTTCACCGCTGTCCCCATGAGTGATGCTTACGGACACCTTGTCTCCGGAGAGGGTCGTTCCTTCAAGATCCCAATTCATGGTTATTGCACCTCCAGCAGCTGCTTCAGCGCTGAATCCACTGATGGATGCGCTTGGTGGGTCCTTTGCAAGAAGTGGGGCATCAATAAGCAAGAATTGCCCTGCAGGCAAGACTCCACCGAGAAGATTCGATGCGGACAACACCAACTTCGTGGAGTCTTCTTCACTGTTTGTAGCACCTTCAGCAATGAGTTGAGTCAGTGCAGGATTACCACAGCTGGTCGTGTACCACAGGGAAGATGCGCCCAAAGAGGAATCAAAGATGAATTCGATGCTCTGGTCAAGGACGTCAGCAGGTGCGTATGTTGTTACGGGCTGGTAGTCAACTACAGCGATTGGGTTGTACGTTCCGCTGAGAAGAACGCCAAGTGATGCATCTGGATCTGGGAGTTGAATCCCAGAACAATCTTCATCGCTGTCGGCTAGGTTCTCGATGGTAAATGCAGACTTGCTCCAGTAGGTTAGATCGTAGGTCATGGTAATTCCGCTATCGGTTGTTCCTACAGCAACTTGGTTGTTCCAAATGTCCACAATGATTGTTTCACTTACCTGACCTCCGTGTGCATCAGTGATGGTTACCGTCACAGGGAACTTGGTCACATACTCCTCTAGAATTTGTGTTTGGCAGAGTTGGAATTCATCTCCTTGACCACCACAATCTGGAATAGGTGTTGCTCCTGCCCCACCTGTCCAGGAATAAGTCAAACCCGTTCCAAATTGGTCATCTGCGTCGAATGCAGAGACTTCGAACTGGAGCAGGCCTTCCGGTCCGGTCACAAGGTCGCCTTGTGTAACAAGATCGAGCGAACCGATGATAGGAAGGTTGTTGACGACCTCAATCTCAAGGGAGACAATGTTGTTGCTCATCTTTTCATCGACTGTTTTGCCGTCGAGACTTACATTGGCCACTATGGAATATGTTCCAACGTCAAATGTCACCATAGTACACGCATGTCCTTGTTCCATGGCCATTTGTCCTTGGCTAGGAGCTCCCAGCTTCTGGTACTCGTACATCGGTTCGACGCCTTGCATGCATGAGTTTTCCATGGAAGTTGTTACGACATTGGTGTCAAGGTTCGTGATCGTGAATGTTACATTCCAGTCGTACAGTTCAGTAATGTCTGAACCCCTGTGCTCGACGTATACATCGATGTAGGATGTTCCTACAGAGAGGTCACCCGGTTCACCTGCAACGAGAATCGAAGACGGTACACCCTCGCCGGTTGAATCATAGCCTTGGTAAATGGTGAGCGTGTCAATTCGTATGTCGTGGAAGGTAGCTGTAGCACCGTTGATTTCACCAACGTTGTTGCTTGTGATATCGTCTCGATCGAATGTCTCTTCGCAGAAATTCTCGTATATTTCGGTGGCTGTGGACGGTTCACCGTCTTCACCCGTTACATTAAATTCATACGTTTCGACACACGATTGGTATTGTCCAAACATAGAATAGTCTGCGAGTGAAACTTCGACGCTGTAAATTGCATCTCCGCCGCTTGTGTCGGGTGAGATGGAACCAGTGTATGTGAATTCTCCGTTGTTTACATCGCTGGAGAAGACAGCACGTGGCTCGGAACGGTTGTCCGTAGGATCGGTCTCATTTTGGAAGACGAGCACGTTTTGTTGCTGACCGATGGTCACTGGATGCTTGAGTTCCCCTACAGTAGCATCATACAGGTTAACACCATCCGATCCTTGTGCTGCACTAACGTCGCCTCGAATGTCAATTAGCATGGTCAAATCTCGTGTGATAATGTCTGTGGAGCCTCCAAGAGTAACTGTAACAGTAAATCCGTGAGGGCCGGTTCCTGTAGCAACAACGTCGCCGGAGTCCCATGCTATGTCGACTCCAATGTCAACATAATCAATGACCTCGACATAGACCTGTTGGACATCGTTTCCAGGATTAACATCCTCATCCGAATACGTTTCGATTTGGATGACATAAACGCCTGACTCTGGAGTCCAAACAACGTCGGAACCGAGGTATTGAAGCACGGTTTTACCTCCCTTGAACACTGCACCTGCCGCAAGCGTCTGATCGTTGCACACAGATGTATCGTCACAAATGACGTCTGGGTTGTCCCAGAGCAACGGATTTCCGTTGACATCCGTTGCTGGAGTAATCGGATTGCCGTCACCATCAGAAATCCAAACTTGTGCTTTATAGCCGAGTTGAGTTATGTCTTGGTTACCAGAATTTTGAATGAAAACCTCAAAGGTTGTCGCTTCACCTACGAGAAGTTGGTTCCGGCAGTTTGGGCTACATTGCGTTTCTTTCGGCGAAGTAATCGCGATTAATTCAGCATCGGCTCCACTTCGGGCGCCTGCTTCTTCGATCTCTTCGTTGGTTTCAAGTTGAGTGATATCGATGTTAGCCATAAGACTGGCGACCATCAATAGCACGAGCATTATAGGGGTAATTTTCCTCATGTCATATCCTCCATATGGGCGGTAACTCGCCCTAGACCAAACTACATATATATACTATGGGTGGGGTTTTAATTTGAATTTTATATTTAAATCGAAGTGATGAGAAAAAGATGCTGCGCCGTTGTTTCGATGTTAATCCGTTGAGCGTAAGGCCTCAGATGGTTGGATTTTTGAGACCGCCCTCACAGGGATTATTGAAGCCAAATACACCAAGAAAGCACATCCAAAGAACACCCAGAAAACGGTCGACCAAGGCAAAGCAAGTTCAGCACCTTCACTTTCCCAAATTGCCGAATGGAGGCCGACATGAAACATCATACCTACGACGATGCCGTTGATGATACCAAGTAATGAGACCCACCCTACCTCGATCACATGGGCTCTAGCAACCATTGAGCGCGTAAATCCAAGAGCACGTAGCATACCAATGTGCTTCCTTCGTTCCGAAACAGAACGGTAGGTCACGACTCCGATACCCGCTATTCCAATGATCAATCCAATCGCAAGATAACCCTCAAACAATGCGAGAATCGAAAGCACCAACGCTTGAATCAAGGCAACATCCTCTGCAATAAGAGAGACATTCACACCATCTTTTTCGAGATCTCGACTGAGGTGTTGTGCTAATTCTGTTGCTGCTTCACGCTCAGTGGACGTTTTGCCCGCCGCTGAAAAGTATCGAACCCCATCTGCGTCAAAATCTTGCGAGGGTTGTGCATCTTCAGATACGGAGACGTAGACCCTCGTCAAGGAGCCGCCGTATTGCTCGACGACAGGTTCTGAAGGCATCCAAATTCCAGCGGAAAAGAGGTATGATGATTGTTCTAGGATGCCTCCAACCATAACCTCTCGTCGATGACTTGGTTGTTGTGGATCAACAATGGTGATGTTTTCGCCGACCTTGAGTGCGAATATTCCGACGTTTGTCCCATCAAGTGATGATTCAAGTCCAAAAGAGGCATCAACAAACACGACATTTCCTTGTTTTTGCATGGTCGACCAGGCCTCGTCCGATGATTGGCCCAGAGAGGAATCCCAGAGGTGCAACGGCAATCCTCCATGTCCAGAGAAGTCCGTATCAACGCCGCGGAGAATGTAGGGTGAACGTTCTCCATCACTGTTTTCGATAAATGCTTGAGCACGGTAGACGCGGCCCACTGCATCAATTTGATTGACATCCGTTTCCTGCAAATCCCACTCTGACACGGGACTTTCAAGTTGCAATGGCCGGGAACGCGCTGATGAAAGCATGAGTTCAAACTCGCCCTCTGATTCCTCAACAAAATTGCTGGAATAATTTTCAAATTGAAGCGTGTATCCACTTAGTACGATGACTGAGAATACAGTGATTGAAAACATACCCATGACGACCGCTGTTCGTAGAGGTTTATGCAACGGGTAGGAAAGTGCAACCGGAACCACAGCTCCGCTCTTGAACGATGCTAGACGAAGAGCGCTACGAATCATGAGTGGGGCGAGTGCGGCAAGAACGAGAACACCTGCGAACACCTGTACAAGACCAATGATAATGAATGAAAATTCGTTCGGAGTTAATCCCGAACGTACAGGATCAATCCACGAAGGAAGTCCGGTCCAAACGAGAAGGAGAACACCGATGAAACCGATGGTTCTTCGTGGTGCTTCCCGATAGGTTGGCAATGAGCCCGCTGACATCCGTTTTGCTCGAAACACAGGAACAATCCAGAACAGGATTGGACAAATGAACAGTACAATCGCGCAACCTAGGACAATCCACGCACTGTGGGCCAAGAGGTCACCTCCGATGAAGAAAAGGACAGTGCTGAACAGAGCGAGTGCTAATGCACCAATGACAAAGAGATAGAGGCCCCATGGAACATGCTTTGGGACCCGTAGAGGGACGTTTTTGAGGGCATGAACGATGATCATTTTTGAGGACCACAAGGCAGACCCATACAGCGTGATGATCGCAATGTGGAATCCCCAAAACCATCCGGCAAAAAGCGATGAAACGTCCACATGGAACGTAAACACATCTGCACCAGCATTGGCAAAGACACTCGAAAAGCCAATGCCGATAAACCAGGCAAGACCTACACCGAACAATGAGCCAATAGCACAGCCAATCGTTGCTGCGATTGATCCTTCAATCATCGCAGTGTATCGAAGGTCTGAACGAGTCATACCAAGAGCGCGAACCGTTGCGTATTCTTTCTGACGAACATCGATCAGCATTGTGACAATTGTGATGATGAGTAAAATTCCTGCAGCAATCGTGAACGAACCGAAAACGAGAAACATTGCTGACAAGACTCCCGAGGAGGCTTCTGCTTGTTCAAGGGCATCGAGTTTCACCGCTTGCACAGTGAGAGAGAGATCGTTCATTCCCAACAAAGAGTCGAGATGTTGTTCAAGCGCTGTGATATTCTGATTTGAAACGTCACCGAAAACAAGCATTGAGCGCTCGTTTTCATCAGCAACTGCTAAGGTTTCTGCATCGCTCATGTTGATGAGACCGAGAATGACTGGATCCAAGTCAGCTAATGTGGACAATCGGTCATCGTTAGTGAAAGAACCGTTAATTGAGAGATTAATCGACTCATCCGACCCAAAGGCATATTGAAACAACCCTGTTGCAGAGAGTGTGGTATTTCCGACAGAAGAAAGAGGTTGCAATCGATCACCAATGTGAACATCTCCCTCCCCTACCCTGAGGCTTGAAACGTCCCCATCGAGAGCAAAAAACATCTGGGGAAGAGAGCCGAAGCCGCCTGCATCAGAAAGAATGGGCAACCGCATCGATACAACCGAACCGTCCTCAAGCAATCGAAGAACAAGACCCGTTTCTTCAACACACCAAGCATGGGTAGTGTTGACTTCAACGCCAACTTCATTGCAAACCTCTGGAGAATTCGATGAAGAAATCGGCCACTGGGATGAACCAACCTCAGTAAAAGAATCATCTCTTGCATCCAGTGGTTGTCTGAAATACAACTCATTTAACAAGCCCTCGATTCGAAGATAGAGGAAATTATCATCCTGCTTTAATTCCCAGTCGAGAACCGTTGAAGGAACGGTGAGTGTCAATTCAACTTTCTGCTCCGAATCGTTGTTGAGGTCACCGAACCATATCGATGTAGAGTCCCCCGTTTCAAGGGCAACCCATGTGGTTGAATTTGACGATACTGAGACAATTTTGTGGCCATCTAGGATTTCCTGGGTATCCTCAGTGGAAACATTTCCGACGATAAGCCCGTCACCATATGCCGCAAATCCATATCCTCCATCAACGGAAACATCGTTGACAATATCACCGCTTGGAACACGCCAGACCCATGATGTGTCGTTGATTTCAAAACCGATTCCTGCTGGCCCCCAGTGCCATAATGTCTCGTTCTCAATAAGAAGTCCATCGATATCCCCGTCGGCTAAGGTGAGCAGATTTGACGTCTGTGATTCGAGGCCCACGAGTGGAACTTGCAAGACCTCCATCAACGTAGATTCCGGTGTAAGCGTCGAACGATTTTCCACTAAACTTGTGACAATTTGAGGCGAAAGTCGCCCGAGGCCATTTGTTGATGCAAGTGTAACAGCGCTTTGTTCGGAGATGAGTTGCAATCCCGATTCGTCAACACCAATGCTGTTGTTCAAGGTTTCAATAACAGCATCAATAACTGGATTCACGGCAGAGCGTGTCTCCGTTTCACCATCAAGAGAAATTCGAATGGTGGTAACATTGCCCTCGGATTGTTGCCATTCTTGAGCAGTGACAAGATCAGTGAACAACGCGGGAGCAGTTGTACCAGCGAGTTGTCCTTGACCACTCATTGCTACAATTTGATAAATGGTGAAATTTTCCTCAATGCGCTCAATTCCGTCTTGTGTGCGAACAAACCATCCGAGTTGGATTTCTTCACCCTCAACCACATCAAGTTCATCGGAAAAGGCCTTGTTGACAACAACCTGAGGCGTTGAGGCAAAACGATTGACCTCTTCCAATTCAAACCAGGTGAGGCCTTTTTCTTTCGAACCTACCCTCTCACCGTCCTGATGTTCAAGGGCAAACCAAGCCACACTCGGATTTGCCTTACCTTCGGCGGTGACAACAGAAGTAGACAAAACACGGCCAGACTGAATATACTCAATGTCTTGAATTCCAGATGAACGGAGGTCTTCGACAACCGACTCCGGGATTTCTGTAACCTGTCCAGCATTCGCGTCGAAACCAGAAACGAGAAGGTCTGTATCTCCCCATGCCGCATCAACCTCTTCGCGTACGGTTTGATCGAGGGAATCGCCCACGATAAGAGAGGAACTAATGATGGCTGACCCGATCATCAATCCTGCCATGAGGAGTGCGGCCTGGCGTTTTTTTCGCAGTAGTTGTTGCCAGGCCAATCGGAACGCAAGCAATCGTCGAGGAGAGACGATGGCTTGAACACCATACAAACTCAAGAGGCCGAACATGAGGCCACCAACAAATCCATTCATCGAGCTAAAATCAAGCCATGTAAGGAGGAAATAGGAAAGAATCCCATCGATCACCGGTGCGAGAATGATCAGTGCTCGAGCCCCTCTCGAGCACCCTTTGCGCAAGCCATATGCTGTCACCGACGCTCCTGCGAAGAGAAGAAGCGCAAGCAGCAGCACAAGGAGCACACCTATTCCTCCTCGACAACATCCTGAAGGAAACGCCCATCCGACATCCGTCGAATGGAATCACACTTCTGAGCAATTGATTCATCGTGTGTGACAATGAGGAATGTCGTATTCCCAACTTGACATAGCGTGCGCAAAAGTTGTACGATAGAGGCCGACGTTTCAGCATCCAAATTTCCAGTTGGCTCATCGCAAAGCACAATTGCAGGCCTGTGAACAACGGCACGAGCAATCGCAACCCGTTGCTGTTGGCCTCCTGATAATTCAGCAGGTCGATGTTCAAGGCGGTCACCAAGACCGACAGCAGTGAGGGCTTTGGTTGCCTCTTTCCTTGCTTCATTCGCAGGAGTTCCTTGAATGAGCAACGGTAGCTCGACGTTTTCCAATGCGGTCATAACCGGAAGAAGATTGAACTCTTGGAAAATAAATCCCATGTGCTTTCCACGTACCCGTGTGCGTTCGTCATCGCTTGAACCGTAGAGATTCTCTCCGTTGATCATCACGCTTCCTGAATTGGGTTCATCTATTCCTGAAAGGACGTTGAGTAGCGTGGTTTTTCCACATCCAGATGGACCCATGATGGCAACCATCGAACCTCGGTTGATTGAGAGTGATACATCCTGAACTGCCTGGATCACCGACTCTCCGGACTCGTACAATTTCCAAAGTCCTTCAGCACGTAGTGCGAACGCCATGAAGTTCCATACGGCTAGGTATTGATAAACTGCCGCATCAACCTTGGTCCATGTCAGCAGGATATGTGCGCGTGCTTGCATTCGGGCCCATTGCGGAAGCAATTGGTTCTCGCACAACAAAAGTCGAATGGCGAGAGAATCTCAGTATCGAAGAAATTGTGATTGAACTTGACATGGGCCACTGGCTTGGTCAAGGCTTGGCTGTAGCCCTGAACGGGGAGCGATGTCCTGTCGACGTTCATTGCCAACGAGGAGACGAAGTGGCACTTCTTCCTCCGGTATCCGGTGGCTGAATCACAAGAATGCACGTTGCAAGATGGCAAGTCTTGAAAGCCTCAACCTCTAGGGCTTGTTGGGGAACAGCATGGCGTTTAGTCCTGGACCGCTTGAAATCATTATCCTTCTTGGTATCTTTTTCATCCTCTTCGGAGCGGAACGACTCCCAAAGATGGCCAATGCCCTCGGCCGTTCAAAAGGTGAATTCCAAAAGGGGCTTAATGAAGCAACGACGGTGGCAACAATCACTGACCTTGAAGCGGGAGGTAAGACCCCTGATCAGGTTCTCATGGACCGTGCAAAAGCCGTAGGGATTGACCCAACCGGTATGGCTGTTGATGAACTCGAAAAGAAAGTCAATGCCCTCGAATCCCTCAACGATGAAGAGTGATTAGGCTCGCTTGAGTTTCATCGGAGCTCCGCATCGATCACAAGCTTTCACATCATCATGCTTTGAGCGATGAGCTTCGGCAGACACCTCTTCGGTTTGTCGACATCCTATGCATCGCAACACCCACTTCCATTGCTTCTTCCCGCCTGTCGTCATGACACCTTGCACGTCGATACCGGCTTCTCTTGCAACGTTTTTCATTCGATAATCATCGGTTACGAGATTGGTTTGATTGGCAAGGGCAAGAGCAAGAAGGTCAATATCCACATCCGATAAGCGCGGTAAGTCGCCCGTCCTAGCAGCGACATCGAGGATTGATTGACGCTCGCTTTCATTTGCCGTTCGCCAATTCATGTCGAGTGAATCGATCAACATCCATCTCTGCTCATCGACTCGAGACAATTCTTGCTGTTGCAACATCGAGACAAGTTGTCCACGACAGCGCTCTATCGGCCAATTCAGCAGAGCGCTGGTGTCGAGGACGGCCATGAGCAAAGGGTGTCGAATACCCGTAAAGAAGACGTCGATAACCCATAGCCTCAAGAATCCGAATCAGCACCTTGGTGCATGATTGGAGAAGAATACATTCTTGACTTCTTCAATCAGTTTGGGCCATTTGCGCTCGCCTTACTCTCGTTCACTGAGGCAATCATCCAACCTATACCGCCCGATGTGATGTTCCTTCCCATGGCCTATGAGGAGCGTGATAGTCCCACTGTCCTTCTGTCGTTGTGGACCATCGTAACAGTATCCTCGGTCACGGGCGCCGTCATAGGGCACACGATTGGAAAGCGCTATGGTACGAAACTCTTGGATCGCTTCGGTAAACCTCACCACCGACATCGACTCAAAGCCCTGTTTGAACGATACGGCACGCTTGGCATGTTCATCGCTGCAGTTTCCCCACTCCCGTACAAGGTGTTTGGATGGATTGCAGGTGCGAGCGATATGAAGTTGCAACCGTTCATTCTAGCAGGTATTTTTGGTAGAGGGCTGCGATTTGGGCTGGAAGCATTGCTGATTTACTTGTATGGCGATGCCGCCATGGATGCAGTGCAGTGGTTGCTGGATCATGAAATCATCATGGCAGTCGTTCTTCTCGCAGCACTTGCTACCTTTCTTTGGTGGCTCAACGGAAAAGCATCAACAACAAGCGATGCGGCCTAGGGCGTGGTATTTTGGCTATTGAGACCGAAGCGATTCTTGGACTCCTGACCATCCTCACAGTTGGAATTTTTACTCCAGGGCCAAACAACATCACTGCTATTTCACACTCTGCAGTTCATGGAGCTCGTAGCAATGTCTCCTTGTTGATCGGAATGGTCATTGGATTCATCATGGTCCATCTCATTATCGGAACGACCGTTGAACGCATCGACAAGGAGTCCATGCTCTTTACGTTCCTTGAGTGGTTTGGCCTGCTGTTCTTTGTGCTCTTGGGCGTGGTGATTCTCCGTATTCCAATCGATCAGTTATCAGTCGATCAAGACATCCAACGATTGGACTTCCGACATGGCATCATGTTGCAATTCATCAACGGAAAGGAGTGGGTCTTTGTTTCTGTCATCATGATCGAATTCTTGCAAGGATTCGGTGGCGGCATGAAAGGTATCCTCCTCATGACCTCAATTACAACAACTGCAGGATTACTTGCAATGATTCTCTGGACCATGATTGGACACAAACTCATGGATACACTGCGACATGAACGACGCGGAAAAATCATGATTCGAAGTTTGGCAGGAGCCATCTTCCTATTCGCAGGACTTGGAGTTGTTCGTCAATTACTCTGAGGTACGAGATTGCTCGTACCATGCCTTGAGAATGTTGCCTTCTGCAAGAAGGAGATGTTCAGCGATTGTTCCTTGTTTACGATTCATTTGAATGGCAATATCTTGTTGCTTGCATTGGCGAGGGTGATCGTAGTATCCCATGTGAATCGCGGTTTCCAACACTTGTTTCCGTCGGGGCGACATGTTTGGAGCCGTTAACCACTCGCCCTGATATGATTTGTTCACTGTGAGGCTGAAACGTGGACCAATCAGTTGCTTGACATGATGCAAAAACGTAGACAAACCTTGTGGCGTACCTTGCATCGAAAGTACGAGTTGCTTTGATTCGATCAAAATTGGGGCAATTGGCCATGCATCATTTTGACCGACGATCAAACGAGCGATTGGACCGCTCATGCGTGTCGAAAACAGAACATCTCTACCGTTTGATAAGAGGACTTCTTTCAATTCCATGGCTGGAATGGTGTTGACGTCATCGATGGATTTGTGCTTCATCAACGTCGCACTAAACAACATGAGAGGTGATTGTTCAACGACCTCAATGATGCGAATGAAGGAGAGCTTCTCAAAGACGTTCACAAGTTCTCCTGAAGGAAGATCGAGAGCGTCTTCGTATTGAATATTGAATTGCATCTGCGAAAGCATAGAGATACCCTTTATGATAGGTTCCTGTAAGACCTATCTATACCTAGCGTTACAAATTGTTTGGAAAAGTTATCCAGGTGCTCGTGCCGGGATTCGAACCCGGGTCAGCGGGATGAAAACCCGCGATGATGGACCTGGCTACACCACACGAGCCAATGACTTGCCGTGTCACCTCTTGTTCATAACCGTTGGCCAACCAACGATTCGCAAATCGCCCAAAGGTCATTGCAAAACGCGTTGTACAAGATCGTCCATGGTCTCTTGAGAGAACGCTTTTGATTTGTTGAGCGTCATGGTCCGGCCGATGACGTTGCTTCCAAGGAAAGAGAATTGATGGCGCATGGCCATCAGACAATGCGCTCCACCACCACCACTGTGTGTTGCGAGCAAAACGGTTCGATTGTTGAACAGTTTTCGAAAATCATCCGACTCGACGGAGAGCCATGCAATCGTGTTGTTGAGTGCAGGAGGCATAACACCGTTGTACTCAGGAGCACAAACAACCAAAGCGGTTGAGTCGAGAATAAGTGATGACAGTTCAGATGTATCAGGAGATTTGTAACGATCACCATCCAATTCTGGCGTGTATACGGGCCAATGAAGCGTCGTCAAGTCGACGATTTTCGCAGACATACCTTGTTTCTCAAAGGATTCAGAAAATCGCTGAGCAAGGACGAGGTTCTTACCAGATGATGCTGCAAGAACCAAGACATAGGAATCCATGGCAGAACGTATGCAATATTCTATTTCAACAGTTGGTTTCATCTGAGTTACCATGCCTTGAAATACGTCAGCCACTGGATTCAGACTATGTTCACAGAACTCCTCGATCAATACAAAGGAAACTTCCTAGTATTTACAGGGCGATTTTGTGGATATTGCACGGCTGCAAAACGACTGCTGACGCAAAAAGAACAACCGTTTGTTGAAATCTCATTTGATGAGCATCCTCACAATCTCCGTGACGAAGTCGTTGAGGCAACAATGCATCGAACCGTTCCAGTCATCTTCGACCTCCGTGGAGAAGATCGGATTTTCATAGGCGGATTCGATGAACTGAGCAAATATCCAATCAATTGACGAAGTCATCCAGCCAATCCTTGAGCACATCATGATGCTCCGTTGGAATCATGTGCCCTTTCTGATGTTCAACCAATTCAACGCTCCAACCAGCAGCTTCGAACAGATGAGCAACAGCCCAACCATCTTCAATTGGGACACGTACATCTCGCACACCATGCATCCAGAACATCCTTTTCTTGTCGAGTTCTTCAAGACGAAGCCTCAATTCCATCGGCCGAACCAAGCGTGTTCCCAAGGCAACAATACCGACGATTCGA
>JBMYJV010000003.1:1301-23764 GCA_049594755.1 Candidatus Poseidoniaceae archaeon | reverse complement strand
CAATTTGGATTGAAGCCATTGGCGACTCATCGTGTACATGGTGCTATGAATTTCACAATCAAAAAGGTGAATTGCTTTGGACATCAACGCAAGTCACGGTATGTGTCAATATGGATACCATGAAGCGAATTTCCATTCCAGAGGATGTGCGACAAGGGCTGGATAACTGTCGAAGGAGTGAGGCGAACGATGGACAGTGAAGCATCCGATATGTTCGCCATTCGTCCTGATCATAAGGGGCCGAAGACCGTAGGGATTCTGTTGATTGTATTCTCAATTTTCCTCGCATTCGTTGCGAAGGCCGATCTTGATTTAGCGAACACAGAAGAGGTATCGGATGCTTATATGGAGCAGATTCTTGAAACTCCAAATCAACAAGGTGACAATGTTTCGTTTGAACAATATCAGGCTTACCACCAAGAAGTCAACAATAACAACGGTTACCGAATGAGGGGAATCTCTCTTGCAATAGGAAGTGCAACAGGCATCATCGGAGGCATTCTGCTGTACAGGATGAAACCGATTGGAGGTAAAATCGCATTGTCTGGTGCATTGGTCGCATTTGTTGGAGGCATTGTTGGTAACATGGTCTTCTACGATGCTGCCAATAAGCACTTGAATGGTACAATTCGAGATAACGCAGAATATTTTGGTTATGCATGTGGGATTTGCACGTTCTTTATTGCTGCATTAGCATTGCTTCCGTTAATCAATGCAAGAGCAAGACTTGCTTTCGATGAGGCAAACAAGGTCCGACTTGTTCAAGATGAGTCAGAATGATCGGATGGCCGTGGCCATTTTTTGGCGAGGGCTTTTTCCAAATCTTCATTGAGAATCGCATTCCACCAATCACTCCCTTGCCAAATAGCATACTTCCCACGAATACCACGAAGGTCTGCTCCTTTTAATTTGCAATTCCGAAAGTTGGAGAGATTGCATCGGGCTTTGCGTAGGTCAGCTCCGCGGAAATCAGCCCCATCAAAAGCAGATTTCATCAAATCAGCTTCAACCATTGAGGCTCGACGAAAATCGCATTCTGAAAAGTCGCCCTCTGTTAGATCCGCTTCGTCCAAGATTGCACGACGGAACGTCGAACCACGGTGCCGACCTTTTCGAAAGATGGCTTTAGAGTGGTTCTGATACGAACAATCAATCACTTCCGACTTGGTCTCGTCCGGATCATCTCGGGGATCACCCGCCCCGCCGCCTGACATCACCATATGGCACTCAGGATGTTGATTGTTTATCGAGGTGTGCCTTGCCGGCATCCGTAAGAAGTGAATATCGGTTTTTGTCGCCGAATTCCAGTGGAACCATGAGCAAGCCACGCTCTTTCAGTCTGTTGAGGTAGAGGCTTAGATTACCTGGTGGTTCAATGCCAGCATCAGAAAACAACTGATTGACAACTCTCGGTGGGCTGTCAGTGACGCTTTCCACATCGCGAAGGTAGTGAATTGCTGCAAGTACTTGATCGGGTTTCTTGTTGAGTGAACAATTCTCAACCAATGCACGGAAGGCAGAACCTCGCTCTGGCAATCCGACGTCTCGTGCAGCATCGATTGCTGCATCAATGGCAGCATCACGAGCGTCTCGAAGGCGTTCAAGAACAATCGACCATGTGTCATCATGGCGCATCTGAATAAGACGCGCATCAACCTCAACGGTTGCCCCGCTAAGATCAATTTCTAAGTCACCGGCGGTGACTGAAAACCTCGATTGCGTGACCATGGTAATCAGTTCATCTAAACATGCCCTCATTGATAATGTTTGTATAACCACCAGCGGTTGGAAATCGAAACCTTGCATGGAAATTCGAGGTATAACTCGAATTCAGTCATCGATTTGAAGTAGAGGTCAGTACTGTCCTCGCTTAGGTGGCATCATGCAAGAAACACGAGTCAACAAAAAAACCCTTATTCTCGCAGCGCTGTTCCTCACTCCAATTCTCTTTGTTCCACAATCTTTTGCGAGTGGAACGACTCATGTGAGTACATTTGCTGGTGGTGCGCATTCGATCACGGTAACATCCGATGGAAACAACACCTCCGCGGACCTCCAACTGGACCTTGAGCGAAATGTGACATTTCAGGACGCATCCTTCGTGATAGAAAGCCTATCAACTTCAGTAAGTCCTGGAAATGTTTGGATAAATAGTAGTTCAGGTGATACGATCTGGGCATTCTCGGACATGGGTTATGGGAATTTGTCTCACCAAAACACATTCCTTTCTGGATGGACTTATGAGGTCATGCCATTGAACAACAGTACGGCAGGACCTAGGTTCCTGATTCCAAAAAATGCATCGATTCAATCAAGCCACGCAAACATTACTTACACGCCTCAGATTGAAGCACAATACATCCCTATTGGTGCTGTAACCGCTATGGAACTTGGAGATTCAAACGGTGACAATCTCTCCGATGCATTTGTTTTATCACTGGAGAATCTAACTACGGGAGTAAACACTGGTTTTGCAGTACTTGAAAGCAATCAAACAAGCATGCAATACAACCTGACGAATTGGACTCAAACCTGTGCAAATTCGGACAGAATGCGAATTGCAGATATGAACAACGATTCTCACGACGATGTTGTAACATTCTCAAATGGTAGTTCAATGATGTGTGTCCATTACTACAACACAACAACTATGACATACGATTCATACTTTAATCTCAACACAACAAACAATCCTTTGGATGTTCAAATCGCTGATATTGACGGGGATGGCTATCCTGATTTCGTCACGATTCACGGCCCTACCAATCAAGGGGTAGTGTCAGTATCGCCGTTTTCTCCCCCTACTAAATCTGCTCGTCCGGGTTCTGATATTGTGATATATCGATGGAACGATATGGTGAACCGAACAGACCTGGCGACACTACGAATTGATGACTTCTTCAATAATAATCAAACAACAATCATCGTATCAGACGCCTGGAATGATGCAACAGAAATTGTCTACGACCCTCAAACCCGACGATTGACTGAAAATGCACAAAAATTCAGAAATCTGTCATCAGAATCGGTTGCAGGAGATATTGACGGTGATGGGGACATAGACTTCATCACTCCAAAACAATTTGGTTCAGTCATCGTTCTTAACAACCAATCAACATGGACCCAGATCCCCTTGCCAGATACGATTGTAACAACGAATGCAACCATAGCGGATTTCAAGAATAATGGTGAGATTAGCTTGCTTACCCCAAACCCTCAGTATGAGGATGGTGATCCAACAACTCTCGATGGAGACATTGGATATCGGGCGATTTCACCCACAGGTTTAGGCTCTCCAAATCTCTCACCATTGACTCCTTCCTCGGTGCCAATTGATATACTTCTTTCAGATATTGACCAAGACGGATTGATGGATCAATTTGTTCTTGCAGGCGAGGAGTTCCACGGGATTTTTATCGGTGCTTGGCATAATTTATCATTGGATGTGGATGGTGATGGCATCTTGGATTTATCAGCCGAAGGATATTCCAGCACATCATTGCCAAGTATAGGGGTGCTGAACATATCCGATACAAACAATGTCATCAAACAAACAATTGAACCAATGTTACTAAATCTACCAAGTTCCGTGGATGGGTATGGAATCGAAATGACAACCAACATGATGTTGATTTCGAGCAACTCAAATGGAATTGCAAACTTCACTGATATAGACATCATCTACAATGTTGATTTTACAGTTCGTAGCTGTCAGGGAACCATTGGTTCATTGAGTAATTCTCTCAATCAGCAAATGCTTCCGGGTACTGGTGTATTTACCATTACTTTACCAGTTGAAACAACCAGAGCAGGGCAACTCGAACTCAGCAGTGTAAGTATGACCTATACACTCGGCGCTCCAAATCTTGCTCTACCGCCGACACCAGTTTTGTTCGCACAATCTCTAACCCAATCAGAGGCCATAATCGGATGGCAAAATCTATCTGAGTTTGGCTCCGACATACAAGAATTCCAAGTTTTTAGGATGGACTCCTCAACACCATTTGACTTCTCCTCCCCATACGATGTCGTGACGGGACAAAATTTCTATTCCGACTCGAACGTTATGGCTGGATCTACGTATAGCTACGTAGTTCGTTCAATCCATACTTTTGGGGTAGTAAGTAATCTGTCTCAGCCGTTTGAAGTAACGATACCATACCCCCCTGCTCCTGCGGCAGTGACAAATGTCCAACTGTTTGATCTCGACATTGAAACTGCTTCTGCTCCGATGAAAGTAACATGGGATGGGAGCACGGATTCCAATGTTGTAGAGTATAGAGTATACGTAGCAGAATCCGACCTAGATGCCACGGGCCTCAACAACGAGTTGACGCCAGCGAAGGGCTACGTTATCGATGGCACCACCTATCAAGCAGTAGCAACCGTCTCGTCCTCAGTCACCGAGGTCGAGATTTCTTCCACCAGTCAATACGTCGATGCATCCGGATTAACCTCATCCACGGCAATTCAAGACGGTCAGCAGTACTGGGTCGCTATTGCGGCAATCGATAGCTACGATAATGCAACCTTACCACTACCCGTTGCTGGCCCAACGACCTCATTCAACAACACCTACATCAACAGCCAACTGGAACTCACCGTATCCTCTGGGCCAGACGTAGTGGGCGATAACGTTCTCGAATCAAACAGTCCTTTGTTCGTAAGCATGTATGCATACTATCTTGACGACATGCAACAAGAAGTAGCGATTGAAAACGCAGAACTTGAGATGGCTATGACGTACGGTTCAGATTCATTCACGTTGAATGGTCAAAGCGACAGCGATGGCCTCTGGGTTGCGATTGATGCCCAAAATCTTCATGATAACATCATCCCACAATCCTTGCTCGATTATTCAGCAACTTCGGGTGGTGTCGTAAGCATCGATGTTTCAATGGAGGCGATCGAAGTCGTTGATACACAACCGTATGCCTCTGCTATGGCATCTGCATCGATGGGAACGGCCATAACGGTCGATCTTGCTGGGCCTCCGGAATCCGTCGATAAGGATGCAAATAACGCAATCGACATCAACATCACACTAACCGCCACCGACTCTGTCAATGCTGCTCATCAAGCATCGCTCGAAGGCACGACAATCCTCTGGGATGCGTTTGACGAATCATTGGAGAACGCTACAATGAGCGGTTCTGAAACAATTTCAAATGGAAAGATCCGCATTACCTCATCGTTTGCAAACATCTCCCGTATCGATTTCACAGTCGATTCCGGAGCACGTCTTGTGTTTGGAACTACATCATTTTCAGTTTTCTTGAACGAATACGTCGTTCCAGTGCAGGAGAACGAAACAAACGAAACGGTAACTGAATGGGCTCCAACATCCATCCAAACCGTTACCATAGCGTGTGAGAGTGCAACGATCCTAACAAACAACCAATCAGCCGATGACCCAATCGACTGTCTGGTTCAGAACCCGAATCCATTTGCTGTTGATGTCCAAACTCTGATTTTGGACGATGTAAAATTGTTCAACACGCCTGCGAAGATTCGTATTGAAGCGAACGCAACAGGAAGCATCTCTTTTGTTCCAAAATACGGGGATCGAAATTGGGACCGACAAAGCGATGTTGGTGTTGAGAAGCAAATTACAATTGAACTTCACACAAGTTCCCCTGATTACGAATTCCCTGATGAGCCTTTCAAACTAGGGCATGACGTCATCTGGACTGCCGATCTCTTCGTTGAGGTCCAAACAAACCCGGATGGAGAGGAAAAGAGTTCTTCCAACGTCATCCTCATTGGCGGAATTGGAGCGGGCGTTCTCATTCTTGCAGCAGTAGGATTTGTCCTTTATCGCAAGGCTTCAGCTGACTTCGAGGATGAAGCATTCTATGAAGAACAAGATGAGTTCCTCGAAGAGGAAGATGAACCAGCCGAAATCCCTGAAGGTAAACCATTGGATGAGTTTGAAGACAAGGCCATTTCCGCTGAACCTGAGATTATTGAACGCCCAGGCGACTCATTAATTTCTGAAGTTACAGAGTCCAATGCAGATACGTTCGAAGAGGAGTTACGAGTCGAGGAAGATGAACCAATCGAAGAGACGGAGGAAGACGATGGAATCTCTGTGGACGAATATGGAACCGAGTGGTATGAGGATGAAGTTGGCACATGGTGGTATCGAGAAGAAGGTGCAGAAGACTGGTCCGAGTACAACGAATGAGCAACGAGATATTTTTCAAACACGAGTCAACCAGCGAAATGAGGCGTGACTATGAAACAGCAATTCGGGACGTACGATTTGGTTCTACGTTCTGGTGTTGACCCAACCACGGGCGGTGTTGCAATCTGTGGATTTACCACAGCAGGAATGGTTGGCGTCATCGCTGCATCTCACATCATTGAATCCCTCAACCTCACGCAACTTGGGACGGTTATGGACGAGAATTTTCCTGCTGTTGCTTTGATTCAAAACGAGGTTCCCCGCCACCCTGTTCGTGTGTATCAGGGCGATGGCATTGGTGTCTTCACTGCTGAAATTCAGTTCGATAAAGAACAGGACATCGCTTTTGGATCAACCGTTCTCGAGTGGTTCAGAGTTGGAGGTTTTGATCAACTCATCATCATCGATGGAATTCTCAAGCCAGAGAAACAAATTCATGGCGAAGGATTGTTCGCTGTCGGAGCGAATGAAGCGGCTCGCAAACGACTGAAGTCACTCGATCTTCAGTCAATACAACGCGGCGTTGTATCCGGAATTACTGGATTTCTTCTCAGCGAAGGTGACCGCCTTAATCTGGACATTACGGCCCTTTTGTCAGAAGCAAGCCCAATGTATCCTGATGTTCGTGCAGCTGCTGTTGCCATCGAAGCCATTACAGAAATGACAGGCAAAGAAATCCCCCTCTCAAAAATGCTCGAGAATGCCCGTAGTATCGAACTATCGGTTCAAGAAATCATTGAGAGCGCAACTCCGTTACTGCCTTCACCAGAAGAAGAAATCAATGACCCTTCATTCGGTTGATTGCAAGGACTGCATGACTTCGATGACGGCATTAAACGGTGCTAGGGTTGCAATAAATGGACGTAAGTCTGGTACTCGCGCCGTCAAATGCCCTGCTTCATTGAGGGCACTGATGAGCCGTTCCATGGTCGGTAATGAGCCCACATTTGCGAAGCGTGGAAGCTCGTCGAATGCCAGCAGCAAGTGATCTCGGGATAACAACGGTGCTGCTTGTGCAATGTGGCGGACAGAGCGCCGTATTTCCCGCTCAGCGTAAAGTTGGTCCGCTTCCGTCCATTCGAGGCCGAGCGCTGCCCCACGCTCGATATCTGTGGGTGTAGCCAGGCATGTTTCAACAGCCGTATCCTCTGTCATCCGCGAACAAATGTCCTCGTTCCACAATGGACCAATCCACATTGGTCCACTCGAGTGTTCCAATTGTTCCGGAGTCGGTTGCCTTGTGAACGAGTACGGTTTGTCATTCATTCGAACTCTCCAACCCATCAATTCTCTGTTTCGATTAGCACCTTGCTTGCTTTTTCGTACCAAGACAGACACCCGAACATGATGTCCATCAAACAAAGCTAAGATTGGTTCAATGGCTCGATCGAGTTGAGCGGCTCTTGTCGCAATGGTCCCGAGTAGGACACGAACAGCATCATCATGCGCATACAAATCGACGATGCCTTTGTGACCATAACGACGCATACCAGATGATGCAGATGATCCGGTTAGTGCTGCAGTGTCGGTCGCTGTTACTTCAAGGACACCAACTCTTCCCAAGGCTTGAAGTGCCCCATCGATGAACGTGATTGGAGAACCGAATGGGTCGACATCAATCCATTGAAACGAGCCTTGAACCATGGCCATTCGAGCATCGTAACTCTGGAATTTGATTCCATTCTTCTCAATGAATTCAGGCTTGATTTGTTCGTCGTCGATCTTTGAGACATGTTCAATTTCCTCATCAGAAGCCATCGAAGCCATAGCCCAGTCAAGAGCACTTTTGTCCAGATCATTGGCAGTGATGTGGAGTCGAGATTGATGTTCAGGCCCGATCTCGTTTCTCCATCGACGGACACGAATTCCTGTAGCACACAGTGCATCTAATGCTCGAATAGGACGGTCACCATTGACCCAACCATGCTGCAATGCATCTTGCAACAACAAGACAGAGCGTGTACGGGCAGGCGCCATAGCTGGATTCATGAAACCCGTTCCAGATTTTGCCGCTGGCCCCCTCGGCATATGCGTTGGGCGAGGTTGGTCGTTTTTCAGATGAACAAAGGTTCGTCCTTCGCACCATATGTGACCAGGCCAACCTTCTGGCGATTCGTGGCCGGTGAAGGATTCGCCCATGGTGGGTCGAGAAGATTCATCTTCTTGACCGCACCGCTTCAATAATGTTCAAAGTAAATCTCTGGATTTGAATGCGTTACCTTGTGGGCATCATCATGAACGTAGCCAATGATGGTAGCATTTGGTTCGTGCTTTTGAATGAAGGATAGGATGGAATCTGCATCATCTTTTGCTACGGCAAGGACCATTCCAAGGCCCATGTTAAACGTTCGATGCATCTCCAAATCGGTTACGTTTCCTTGAGATTGCAGCCATGTGAATTCAGGAGGTATTGGCATCGGGGTTTCGATGTGCCACCCAAGCTTGTCATGCAGGCGTAGAAGATTGGATAATCCGCCTCCTGTAATGTGGGCAATTCCGTGGACTGCATGAACCGAACCTTGGACAGATTTCAGATGGTTAAGCAATCCGACAACAGGAGAGCAGTAGATTTTGGTTGGAATGAGGAGAATGTCTGCTAGCATAGGGCTTCCTGATATATCGCGCCCGGAGAATTCAGCGTTGAAAGGACATGCATCGGTGTATGCCAAACCCATGCGATCGATGATGTTACGAACGAGTGAGAACCCATTTGAGTGAATGCCAGACGATGGTAGTCCGATAAGCACATCGCCTGGTTCCAAATGTTCCCCAGTAATGGCTGAGCTCTTGTCGAGGAATCCGAGTGCAGTACCGGAAAGATCGAGTTCTGTAACAATCCCAGGAAGCGAGGCAGTTTCTCCACCAGCGAGTGTAACATTCGCCAATTCACATGCCTTTGCGAGAGAAGCGCCGACTGCTGCGTGAACTTCAGGATCTGGTTTTGGAACTGCAATGTAGTCAACAAATGCGATGGGCTCAGCACCGACACACAACAAATCGTTGACGTTCATCGCCATACAATCGATACCGACACTGTCCCAATTCTTGACCGCAGTTGCGATTTGCAGCTTGCTTCCAACTCCATCTGTGGCCATCGCCAACAGATGATTTCCAAATTCAATCAATCCGCCAAAGCCGCCAGGCAAGTCAACAGGTGCTCCAGGTGTTCCGGCTTTCCGTGTTGAACGCTGAAGTGAACCGATGAGCGAGGCGACGGCCGCGCCTTCAAGATCGATATCGACGCCGCTTGAGGCGTAATCCATTTGTTCGCTCATGGAATTACCAACGCAAGACCATTCATGAATCAATCGTCTCGCCAATCAACAATTGAGCAGCGTCAATAATTTCCTTGTGCGAGCCTGCCAAACGATGTCCATCGTCCACTTGATGAAAGGCAACGATGTCATCTCCAGATCGTTCAGCATACGCAACGCTGCATGAAATTGGGACAATATCGTCGCTAATTCCGTGGATGATGATGGTCTTCATCCCTTTGGGAGCAACAAGAATTGTTTCTTCATTGACAGGCGGTTCATCGAGGTGAAGGGCAGGAGCGCACAAAAGGAGCCCACGAAACGCATCAGGCATCTGCATAGCAACAATTGATGCAGTTAAGCCACCGTAACTTGAACCAGCAAGCACTGGGTTCGCCTCTCGATGTTCTTCGCAGACTTGTTGAAGCAGATCAACACGTTCCGCAAGTGCCATCCCCTGAAAATCAGGTGCTATGACTTCAAAACCTGCTCCTCGCAGTGCTCGGATCTTGCTTCCATTCGGTGAACCTTCTAGCCCGTGTGCGAAGATAATCATGGAAGTTGCTCACATCAAACCGATATGAACTTATTGAGTCTGGCACATTTCCACTTCCTCAGAAAATTGTCGAAAAAGAGCCTATGAAGGCCATATCATTTCCAGTGGAAACGAAGGGGAGCAGAAGTTGCAATGGAACCATTAAGAACGGTAGCCTTCCATACAGAATCTCTTGGTGTGGTGTGACGATGATTCAAGACTTTGATTTGACAGCGCGATGGTCCACACTGCTTCATGCTCACTTTACGGAGGATGTCCATAACATTGCTCAGCTTTGGCCAGATGTCCAGAGTCTTGAAGTTTCATATCGAACGATTGAAGGATTCGATCCAACTTTTGCTCAAAGTATCTTGGAACAACCCGACCTTCACGATGACGCATCGAATCGAGCACTGCGGGAACTCCTTGCTGACGTTGGTTATGGAACCATCAATCCGTGGGTACGTATTGTCCATCTCCCCAGCGATCAAGTACGCACTGTCTCACAACTTCGCTCCGATGATATTGGTCTGATGATTTCGATTGATGCGGTGGTCACGAAAATCTCTGGCGTTCGTCCACGAATGTATTCTGCGACCTTCAAGTGTGCTAACTGTGAACATCTAACCATCATCCAACAACCAAACGAACAGGAATTAATCACTCCGATGGAGTGTTCACAAATCGATGGGGGTTGCGGTCTTACAAACCGCCAAACTCGATTCCACTTGCTTCAGGAACGTTCTACTTTGACGAATTCTCAATTCATTGAATTGCAAGAATTGCCTGAACAGGTTCGCGGAGGAGTGCAGCCTGAACGTATCTCTTGTGTTGCGGAACACGACCTTACTGGAAAGGTCAATCCAGGCGACCGTGTGAAGGCCAATGGTGTTCTTTTCATCCGTTCCCAGCGTAAGTTCGGAAAGGACACGCCAGTGTTTGACATCTTTATGCGCGTACAATCTCTTGAACGACAGAATCTCGCTCTCGAAGAAATTGTTGTAAGCGATGAGGAAGAAGCAGAGATTCGAGCATTTGCTGCGGACCAAGACGTCTACAAGCGTATCTCTGAGTCCATTGCTCCGTCAATTTTTGGCATGGAGAAGATCAAGGAAACACTGATGCTTCAACTGTTTGGTGGTGTGGCGCGGCTCAATCCAGACGGTACAAGGAACCGTGGTGATATCCACATTCTCCTCATGGGAGATCCGGGGGTTGCGAAGTCGCAACTTCTCGCTTACATGGGGAATATTTCTCCTCGTGGTCGTTTCACATCAGGCATGTCTGCATCTGCAGCAGGTTTGACCGCAGCAGCAGTTCAAGATGCGAGTGCTGACGGAAGATGGACGCTTGAAGCAGGCGCTCTTGTTCTTGCCGACCAAGGCCTTGCTGCGATTGACGAATTCGACAAGATGAACCAAGCCGATCGATCGAGCATGCACGAGGCTATGGAACAGCAGACCATCTCAATTTCCAAAGCAGGAATCAATGCCAGCCTTCGAACTCGCTGTGCGGTTCTTGCTGCCGCCAACCCGAAGGCTGGCCGATTCCAACCCGTTTCTGAGGTTCCTTTTACAGGGCAAATCAATTTGGCTCCGCCGCTTATTTCGCGTTTCGATGTCATTTGGTTGTTGACCGACGAACCGTCTGAAGACAAAGACGCAAAAATTGCTGGGCACATTGTCGATAACAGACTCTCCGGAACGAGTGAACTCTTGGTCAATGAAGGGTCAAGACCCGATCCACGAAAACTTAGTTCCGTGATGTCAAAACCAAGTCATACGGACGGACATCTTCACAGAGAATTCATTCGAAAGTACGTTGCTTATGCGAAGCGAACAGTCCATCCAAATTTGGATGAGGAAGCGAAAAAGCACATCATTGAGTACTACGTTTCGACTCGAAAACAATCGGGTGAATTCCAAGATTCGGTCGCCATTACTGCACGTGCGCTTGAAGCGCTTGCCCGACTCGCTGAAGCAAGTGCACGAATTCGCCTTTCTGAGACCGCCAGCATCCAGGATGCTGAGCGAGCTGTCCGGTTAACCAAGACATGGCGGTACGATCTCATGGGTGAGAATTTCGATGAGACGGCTATTGCTTCAAACCAGAAAGGCAAAGCACGTCATGCAGAACGAAGTATACTCGATATCGTGGACCGCTTGTCTGCGAATGGAGAAGGTTTCGCCCAACTTGTTGATGTTCTCAACGAAGCGGAACGTCTTGACATCTCGAGGGATAAGGCCGAAGAAGTCATTGACAAACTCAATCAAAACGGTCGGTTGATGCGTCCTACTGGTTACGATACACTCCAAATTGTTTAGATGCGAAGCAATCATCTCTTGAAGGGGTGATGCGTGGGAAGTCCATGGCAGATGTTACCCATCAGGAACCCCAAGGTGATGTTACTGATGCCTCGACCTTCGATACAGAACAATTGGGATTCATGTGCGGTATTGAAGTCCATCAACAACTTGCTACTGGAAAACTTCACTCCCGTCAACCCTCAGAACTCTTCGATGTGACCATCGATACCGTTCCAGAAGACTGGCCACGCTATGCCCGTAAACTACGACTAGCGAGTGGCGAAGGAGGTAAAGTCGATGTTGCGGCTCGTTTTGAGAAGCGACGAAACCGTTCCTTTGTGTACATTCAGTCACCTAATTCGGGGCTGATCGAGTTGGATGAAAGCCCACCGCTTTCGCACGATTCCGATGCACTCGACGTCGCACTCACCGTCTCAGCCATGCTCGGAGCCAAGCCTGTGGGGGCAGTTCAAACAATGAGGAAGACGGTTGTGGATGGTTCGAACACAAGCGGTTTTCAACGCACTTCTCTGATTTCAACGGATGGAACACTCAAGACCGATACAGGTGATGTTGGCATCGATGTTCTCTGCTTGGAAGAAGATAGTGCACGAAAACTGGACACCATCCCCACGGATCACGGTGAACAGGTTATCTACAACCTTGACCGCCTCGGCGTACCTCTGATTGAGATTGCAACATCGCCAGATATCCAATCTCCCGAACATGCGAAAGAGACGGCTATGGCCCTTGGCCGAACACTGCGAGACACTCGACGTGTTCGTCGAGGTCTCGGTTCCATTCGCCAAGATCTGAACGTCAGCGTCGCTTGTGGTGATCGCGTAGAAATCAAAGGTTGTCAAGACCTTGGATGGATTCCTCGAATCGTTCGATTGGAGATGGTCCGACAAGTTCACATGTATCGCCTTGCAAATGAACTTCGCTCTTCTCTTGGATTGCCTCCACTTCCTCCAAATCGAGACCTCGATGATTCTGACATGGAATCTGAGGTAGCAGAAACAGTTGCGCAACACATTCCTCTCGAGTACACCGATGTAACCAATGAATTTGCATCCTGCGAAAGCAGAATGGTCACTGAGGGACTTGCAAAGGGATACACAATGCTGTCGCTCCCATTGAACGGTTTTGCAGGGAAAATCGGTTCGAAAACCCTGGATATTGAAGGAGCACAACTCCCGCGGCTGGGACGGGAACTGGCAGGAGCAGCGAAACTAGCAGGCGTTCGTGGCGTTTTCCATTCAGACGAACTTCCGGCCTACGGTATCGAGGAAGAGCATGTAGAAGCCGTACGAAAGGAACTCGAACTTGCATCAAATGATGCATTTGTTCTCTGTCTTGCACCATCATGGCAAGCCCGTCTTGCGCTTGAATCGGTTGGTCGTCGAGCACGACTTGCTTTCCATCGCATCCCTCAAGAGGTTCGAAACGTCGTTGTGAAGAAAGGTGCTCCTGATGACGGAACGACGACACCAATGCGTCCACTACCGGGTGGAGCGAGAATGTATCCTGAGACGGATGTTCCAACAATCCCCATTCACGACGATCACTGGCAAGGCATTGTCGAGAACTTGCCAATGCGACAAGAAGAGCGAATGGAACGCCTCGCCCAAACTGAACTATCCGAAGATCAATGCAAACAACTTCTTTCGCGAGAATTGGATGATGTTTTCTTCGATCATCATGAATCGAAAACAAAGGCATGGGGGACCTTGCTCCTCGAACATGAATCCGTTCAACCTGTCGTTCTATCTACAATCCTCACTGTCCGTGAAGCAGGAGGGATAACCCGAGAGGGCATTGAACAAGTGGTTGACCACTTCGCTCAAGCACATCACGTTTCAAAACAAGAAATCGAAGCTTATGCCAATGAGAACGGCTTGGTTCCTGCAGACATTGGCGACCTTGAATCAATTGTCGAAGGAATCGTTCTTGAGCGAATCGACTTCGTTCAGGAACGTGGAATGGGCGCTATGGGCCCTCTCATGGGAGTCGTTATGGGTGCTTGCCCTGGAGTCGATGGAAAGGAAGTCAGTGCAGTACTTCGGGCAATGATCCAGAGGCATTCATGATGCGTATTGCAACAATTCTCGTTCTCACTTTGTTCATGCTACCTTTGGCTCAAGCCAACTCTGAATCGTCTTGGTCCCATGAATTTGAAGCTGGCTATATCTCAACACAACCTCTCGTGGTCGACGACTCGGTCTATGTGCGAACCTCGGGATTTTGGACGGGTGAGGACCGTCCGCTCGTTGCAGCATTTGAACTCCAAACTGGAAATGAGATCTGGAGGTATACCTCACAAACATCGCTTCAGCACGATATGGCGCCTCTCTTGTTTGTTGAAGGCGGCAGTGGGACGTGCGGTACGTGGAACGACCTTCTTTTGGTCGGTTGGACAGATGGAAAACTAACCGCCCTCTCACCAACAAACGGCACTCTTGTCTGGCAGAATCAAACCGAGGTCGATATCATTGGTCTTACTGGAAAGATGGTTCTCGATGGCGAGCAAGTTATCGTCCCAACACGCACAGGACTGTCGGGTTTTTGTCTCGCAGATGGGGCGCAGTTGTTCGATATTGATACAGGAAACATTGGTTGGAGAAATGGAGTTGCAATGACCGAGCACGGCTACGCCTATGGTGACGAAAATGGCTATTTGCACGAGGTTGATCGAAATGGAAATGTTACAAGCACATTTCTAGGTGATGGAAAAATTCGCCACGCGCCACTCGATACCCGACATGGTTTGTTTGTTCACATGCAAACAGCGCAAGGCTCAATCATCTATCTGAATGGGACCGTCCTAGCGAACATGGGAAGTTCACCGGCCATACCTCTTTCACACAACGATCGCATTTATGCTGCAACAAGCGATGAGTGGATTTCTCTTCTCTGCGATGAACAATCGTGCGCAATTGATTCGGTTGTACCGTTCCGTTCAAATGGTGAACTGTCGATACGTATCGTTGAATCAGAGATTGAAATCTGGGCTCCATCCAACACTCCTGATGGCGGTTGGGGTGTCTTCAACCAAACCTCATTGGTTCGAATGGAAACGACAACTTTCGACACGTACGGGACTGCTGCACCTGGTTTTGCTCAAGGCGTGATTGCCTTGGGCAACGATGCAGGGATTCTCTCAATTGACCTCCAATCGGTCAACCTACCTTCACAAGAGTCCAAAGAAACCGATGTTGTTGGACTGTTGCATTTCGTTGCTGTACTCGGTCTGTTCCTGCTCACATGTTTCGTTTTTGCTTTGCGTGACTGGCAACAATTTGCAAAAATAGGTTCAGCGTTTGTTCTTGTTTTCGCTATCGCGGTTGTTCCTGATCTTTCTGTGAAACTTGCGGAACAAACATCGCCCGATCGTGATGTAGAATGGGATTCATCTTGGCTAAATGAATGGAAAGGTACACAGGTGATCGTGTTCGAAATTAACGGAACAGAGCATGTTATCGGTGGGCTCGAACCACAAGATTCGGTGTACGAACTGACGCTTTTAGCGTGTGAATATTTAGGTATTTCAATCGAAATTGAGCAACAATATCTCGGTGCTTATCTCGTTTCATTCAATGAAACGGTTGGCGATGGTTGGGAGTTCACCATCGATGGAAGCCGAGTTCCAATTGGTATGGCTGACGCACAACTTAACGAAGACTCAATCGTTGAATGGAGACCTGCTTGAGCGGTAACACTCAAGGCTCACCGCTAAGTCGGTGAATCATGTTGAGCGCCATAGGCACCCACGGGCCTACCGTCTCACCAATTCTCATGGGGCTGTTGAATACTGCACTCCTTGCAGTTGCAGTATGGTTGCTTGTCAAACCCCAGAAAAATTCCGAATCATGGTTTTGGCCCTTGCTCCTGTTTGTCGGATTAGCAACCTTCTCGCGTGTAGCTCTCAGTTTCATTCCGAACGTGATGCCTGTGACCATCATGGCTGTTATGGTCGGATCGAAGTTTGGTGCTCAACGAGGCATTTCTTTTGCCATCCTCGTCACACTGGCAAGCAATGCTGTTCTCGGGCATGGTTGGTGGAGTCTCTTCCAAATGATTGCATGGGGATCGGTTGCGGCTGTTGCTTCGGTGTTGAACGTTTACGATCAACGAGGAAATCTCTCGATGACTCGACTTGCCTTCGCATCCTTGTGGAGTGTTCCAATCTTCAGTATCATTGTGTCCGTCTCGATTGTTGACTCGAGCATGTCTTTGATTGAATTTGGTCTCTATCTCGCCAATGGATTACTGTACGATGTTCTGCACTTCCTTGGCAATGTCTTCTTTGCCATGTGGTTTGGACAATGGTTTGAACGCCTGCTCTCGATGAACGAATTACACAATCGGCTCGTCCAACAGGAGAATGAGCATGTCAGCACTTTCTGATCCACCGACGATGGCATTTCTTTGTCGAGCTGACCTTCAACTCTCGCCCGGAAAGCTCGCAGTACAATGTGCACATGCAGCCGTAGGCTCTCTCAAACAGGCAAGGAAGACACATTCACGAATGGTTCAACGTTGGTCCGAATCGGCCTCACGCAAAGTCTGTCTTGCAGTAGAGGATGAAGATGAATTAGAATACTATTTGCAACAGGTTCGAGAAGCATCTCTTCCATTCGCTCTTATCAACGATGCTGGATTAACCGAGGTTGCACCAGGAACAGTCACCGTACTTGGTGTTGGGCCAGGACCGAGACATACAATGGATTCTCTTTTCAAGAATCTGAAAGCATACGAATGAGGTCATACGATGGGTTTCCGAAGTTTTCTTCATCGACTAACTGCTCCTAAGTTTCAGCGATATGTCCATCGAGATCAATCACTCAAGATGGTCTTCGTCATCAATCATGAATTGAAAATGGGGAAGGGAAAAATCGCTGCTCAGGTTGGACACGGTGCTGTCAAAGCAACGCTCAAATCGGGCGAAGCGCGTCCCGAACTTCTCGATGCTTGGCTTTCAACTGGGCAGAAAAAAATCTGTGTGAAGGCGGACGATGCTCGCCACATTGAGCAGATTGAACAACAAGCAAAACAACATAATGTTCTTTCATCAAAAATTTACGATGCAGGTCACACCCAGATTCCGGCAGGCTCCCTCACCGTCCTTGCTTTGGGCCCAGATGAGGATGAGAAACTCGATGCCTTGACGGGGGCTCTCAAACTCCTCTAAGTCGATTCTTTGAACATGGGAAACGATGTGGAGCAACCATGCGAGACATCAATTCCAATCGTATTGACCTACGTTCGGATACCGTTACTCAACCAACCGAAGCTATGCGCGAAGCCATGGCTCGAGCAGAAGTTGGTGACGATGTTCTTGGTGACGATCCTACTGTTCAGCAATTGGAATCCATGGTAGCCGAACTATGTGGAAAAGAAGCCGGTTTGTTCGTTCCTTCTGGAACGATGTCAAATGCAGTCGCACTCAAGACGCATACAGTACCAGGAGACGAGATTGTCACCGAGCGTTACAGCCACATCTATCTTTACGAAGGAGGCGGTTATGCTGCACTTTGCGGTTCGAGTATTGCGTTACCGCTTGGAGAAAACGGCCTCTTGACACCAGAACTTGTCGAACAATCAATTCGTAAGCAAAAGGGCTCACAATCGCATTATCCAGATGGCAACCTTGTATGCGTTGAAAATACGGCCAACCGAGGCGGAGGAACATGCTACGAGCAGGACATTCTCGATGCGATTGCTGAAGTTTCCAAAGCAAAAAATTGTGGAACGCACATCGATGGTGCACGTATTTTCAACGCATCAGTTGCAACAAAAACCTCTCTAAATCGTATGACGAAAGATTACGATTCCGTCTCTATTTGTTTATCGAAAGGGCTGGGAGCACCGGTAGGTTCGGTACTTGTCGGCTCTCAGGACTTCATTGACCAAGCGCACCGATGGCGCAAGATGTTCGGTGGAGGGATGCGCCAATCTGGAATTCTTGCTGCGGCTGGTATCTATGCGCTTGAGAACAACGTTGAGAGGATGGAGGATGATCATCGACGAGCACAAACCATCGCACAAGCTATTGACGAAATGGATCATGTATCGGTGGATCTCGATGCTGTTCAAACCAACATGGTGTATTTCTCTGCAAGCAAGTATTCAGCGAACGAAGTTTCCCAAAAAATGGCTGAAGCAGGCATCGATATGTTTGACATCTCACCAACTCATTGTCGAATCGTGACCCACCTCCACATCACCGACGAAGATGTGAACGAGGTCATCGAAGTGCTGTCAAACCTGAATTGAAACTTTTTAACACCTCGACATACAAAATCTGTATGATTGGTGAAGCCTGTGGCATCTGCCAAGATGAAAACATTGACACAAATTGTTCAATTTGCATTCGCTGTGTTGAACTGACTGAAGAGAGTAAATGGGCTCCTTCGCTGCCTTTGGAAGTTCATCAACGAATGGCTGACGTACTTGGTGGGCCTGTGCGATCGCTACGAAAACGTTGGAAGAATCTTGAGCGTTTTATGGCTCACACGCCAGATGTTGATTGGGCCCGACTCGATGATCCAGAAATGGACCCGGTTCGGACGTCACCATTTCCCGAAGAGGAACAAAAAATCTTCATCGAGAAGCTCGAAAACCGAAGTGGAATCTCTGGTTATGAAAAAGAACGACTGGAGGAAGGATTCCTCATGTCCGACGGGACGCTACTTTCGTTCGTGGATGGAAGAATGTGGATTGATGGCCGACCACATGAAGCGAGAATTCCTACAGAACAATATCTCCTTCTTCTCATGAACTCTGATGAACGCAAAGGATGGGATTTGATCAAACTGTTTCTTGCCATAAGCGGCTTGTATCAAACAATCGATTTGCAAGGTCGGCCACAACGATACATGCACCGTTTCCATCGTCTGTTTGGAAATATGGAACGCGAACTTCTCTGTCCTTTTGATGCGTTTGTCCAATCCTCATTTCTGCTTGATCAAAACGAACGCAGGAAGAAAAAATCGATGTTTCGAGAGGAAGAAACGTGGACGCACGAACTGATGAGTCGTCTTTCTGGTCGCCGGCCCCGACAAAGAATGAAGTTTGCTCGACGATTTATTCGAAACAACGAGAACAAAATACTCCCGCCATCAAAATGGCCGTGGGTGCAACGTTGGGCAGAGGTCTCCAAGAACGCAGACCACTCAAATGTTAGTTATCCATTCATGGTGAGCACAAAGGGTGTCCTCAGTTTGCGGACACTGTCGAAAAATGGGAGTGTGCGACGGGCACCAATCCCATTCCATCCAGGATTGTTGGCAGGTCTCATTTCGTGGGGCTCATCCCCACATGCTTCCAGACAAGGCGAATGGCTCATCGCCACACAAATGAATTGGTCGTCAGCTTATGAAAACGCTGAGACGGCAGACGTCCCTTTCCGCCGTTCCATGCAATTTTTGCGAGGCGTGCTTGAGCAATTTCCAAACGACACATGGGTGCACCGAGATCGCTTACTCGTTCGAGGAATGTTGGGGCATTTTTATGAAATCCGAATCAGCAGAGGCGCTCACAATGCTCCGTTCAAAATTCACGGTGTTGGAAAAAAGACGACACAACGTCATTCGATTTGTATTCATACTGGGAAATACCACCGAGACATACCGATTGGTGATACCATTGCCATTGTTGTTCTTTCACTTCTTTCGGATGTAACAACAGCGAAACGTGTGAACAGTCTTCAAATGCATTTGATGACACAACCCCCGATTGGTTTTCCGCAGAACAATACCGGAGTTGATCCACGCACATTCTACAAAGCGGGCGAAGAAGGGTATCGATTCCCCTTGCATCCACTCATTTTCCGTGAGGAGGGAGGGCCCAAACACGTCAATTTGGATTCGCTGGAACTCCTGAACGATGAGGAGGTTGTGAACGATTGGAGAATCCGTCCTGTGGCAGATGCAAGTTACGATCCACCAGGGCACCTCAACCCAGCCTTTGATTTCGAATTAGATTTTGATGAGGGACGAATTCAGGAAGGCGATTTCTACCTTCAACAAGAACGCCCACCACATATCGAACGTATTCGGAACAACATCATTGAGTATCGAAACCACATGATGGATCATCGCAATATTCTCCTACACGTGGAGGAGGATGACGAACAGAGACGCCGGCCACACGACGATCAATTCCACCGTTGGTATCGTACGATGCCCTTGGTATGGGAAGCGTTGTCGTTGCAACCCATAGGCCATCAAGTGGAATTAGGTGGTGTTCGCGGTGTATTTCGGATGCAGGGGTGCCGACTGCGGCTAACCATTCGTTCTGCGCAAGAAGAAGATGCACTTCGAAGGATGCTTGAGATTCTCGGGTATCGACACGTGCGCTACAGAGAACTGAATCAGGTGTACATCCGTAGGGATTTCCCAATCGCAGATCCACGACAGGCTTTGCGAGAGTTGATGCAACCGATGACTGAAGAATTTGGCTTTGCAAACATCGAGGATTACATTCTACGCTTCATTGAAGTTGGACGTCCACCGGATCGAATGCCTGAGGTTGATGCACGCTTGCATGCGAACATGGTCGACTTCTACTGACGTTGCTGTCGAAGAGCGACGGCCAACAATGCCAAGATTGTTAATGGCATGGAAATGAATGGTGTATCTTCAGTTTCTGACTCAGGCTGTTCTTCCTCGACTACGGCCGGCTCGATGTACTCATGGAACATGAGATGAACTTCGAGATCATCATCATCGTATGCATCCGCATACGCAATCTGTGCAGTTCCAGAACTGAGGCCAGTATCTATGACGGACCCAATATCGATGATTTCACGGACAATGTGATGGTAGTACATCTGATTGTTCGTTCCATCTGGGAAGTAGGCGACCTTCTCAACCATCCATACGCTAACGTTGTACTCTGCAGTGGTAGACTGGTCGATGCTCCAAGCAACTGTTCCAGAATTCTCACCTGTTGGTGTCCATGCCATGGTTACGAAGCCATTCCCAAGATTTCGAGGTTGTGTCGCTAGCCCTGCAAAGTCCGATTCCAGAGAATCGCCAACAGGGTTGCTTCCTTGCAGCGCATACTTCCCGTTGATTCCAGCAACTGGAGGTTTGAACTGTGGCGCGTAGAATCCATATCTGTCTCTGAAGCGCTGGTCAACATTTTCGTTCCCTAATGGATCCTGTGTCTCGTAGATGTTTCGATGGACAGCATAGATTTCCATACTCACGTTCTCTGCAACGGTTTCGAGCGCATTACCGACTTCGACACAGTTCCCACACCATGTGGCCGTGTAATCTTCCGCGATTGCAGGAAGGTCATCGAGGGTGCTGTTAGCAACAATGGTTTCATTCGCCATACCATGTAGGCCGCCGAAGAGGATGCCTGTTTCAAGCTCCTTGATCTCTGCAGCATGAGAGAAAGGCACGGATGATACCATGAGGGCGGTAAGGATCCCGACGACAATCAGACGAGTCATGAGTCGAAGGAATCGACTCTCCTTAATGAGATAATCCATTCCACGATTCAATGATTCTTTGACAAGACGCCAAAGTCAACAAGTTCACCTGAAGCAACCTTCTGTCGAAGAGCTTTGAGTCGGTTTTTGATGGTGTTTCGGCATCGCCCAATCGCTTGAGCGATGTTCTCCAATCGACCTTGCTCGACACCGAAAGACTCGCATGCAATTTGGAAGAGAATCGCGCAAAGTACCTTTGCCTCGATGTTTTCTTGGGAGAAAGGAGAGGCATCTAAGGTCGGCTCACCAAGACGTAGAAGGCGTTGATTGTAGTCATCCATGATGATTGATTTCAAGGATTCATCAAGACCATCAAGCAGTTGCTTGAGTCGCAATGAAGTGTTCGAAATTTCAGTAACTCGCAACTCAAATTGGACGGTACGTCGGTCGGCTCTCATCTCAATGAGTCCAGCCTTCTCACAGATGTTGAGGTACTTCATGACAACCTTTGCAGCATCAACGACTTGCTTCAGTGTCACTCCCGTACCTTCTACCATCTGCGGCCAATCGATGTTAATCTTGCCAGTTCGCTCTTGGTGAGCACGTAGACAGGCTAGAGCAAGCAAACGTTCGTTGCTCTGCGTACTTCCTCCACGGGTCTTTTTTCGACAGACAGAATTCTTGGGGAGGATGATCTCCTCATCGCTTGCAACCTCTTTGAGGGCCTTTGCCTTCTCTC
>JBMYJV010000003.1:0-1292 GCA_049594755.1 Candidatus Poseidoniaceae archaeon | reverse complement strand
GAAACGAAGGGGAGCAGAAGTTGCAATGGAACCATTAAGAACGGTAGCCTTCCATATCTAACTCCTTGGTGTGGTGCGACGATGATTCAAGACTTTGATTTGACAGCGCGATGGTCCACACTGCTTCATGCCCACTTCACGGAGGATGTCCATAACATTGCTCAACTTTGGCCAGATGTTCAGAGTCTTGAAGTTTCATACCGAACAATCGAAGGATTCGATCCAACGTTTGCTCAAAGCATCTTGGAACAACCCGATCTTCACGATGACGCATCGAATCGAGCGCTGCGAGAACTACTCGCTGACGTTGGTTATGGAACCATCAATCCATGGGTACGTATTGTCCATCTTCCAAGCGACCAAGTACGCACCGTTTCACAACTTCGCTCTGATGATATCGGTTTGATGATTTCCATTGATGCGGTGGTCACGAAAATTTCTGGAGTCCGTCCACGAATGTACTCTGCAACTTTTAGGTGTGTAGCATGCGAACATCTCATTACCATCCAACAACCAAACGAACAGGAATTGATCAACCCAATGGAATGTTCACAAATCGATGGGGGGTGTGGTCTTACAAATCGACAAACTCGATTCCAGTTGCTGCAAGAGCGTTCAACATTGACGAATTCGCAATTTATTGAACTGCAAGAATTGCCCGAACAGGTTCGTGGTGGTGTCCAGCCAGAACGCATTTCATGTATCGCGGAGCATGACCTCACCGGAAAAGTCAATCCAGGTGACCGTGTGAAAGCCAATGGTGTTCTGTTCATTCGTTCACAACGTAAGTTCGGTAAGGACACGCCAGTGTTCGACATCTTCATGCGTGTTCAATCCCTTGAACGACAAAATCTCGCTCTTGAAGAGATTGTTGTAAGCGATGAGGAAGAAGCTGAGATTCGGGCATTTGCTGCTGATCAAGATGTCTACAAGCGCATCTCCGAATCCATTGCTCCATCCATTTTTGGGATGGAGAAAATCAAGGAAACCCTGATGCTCCAACTGTTTGGTGGAGTGGCACGACTCAATCCAGATGGTACAAGAAACCGTGGAGACATCCACATCCTCCTCATGGGTGATCCGGGGGTTGCGAAGTCGCAACTTCTCGCTTACATGGGAAATATTTCTCCCCGTGGGCGTTTCACATCAGGTATGTCTGCTTCTGCAGCGGGTTTGACCGCTGCAGCAGTTCAAGATGCGAGTGCTGACGGACGATGGACACTTGAAGCAGGTGCTCTTGTTCTTGCAGACCAAGGGCTAGCTGCTATTGACGAATTTGACAAGATGAACCA
>JBMYJV010000002.1:0-23828 GCA_049594755.1 Candidatus Poseidoniaceae archaeon | reverse complement strand
GGTGACACATACATGACACGAGGTTATCCTCTTGACTCAAACGGCATTCCTGACAAAAGCCTCGGTCTGCACTACCGAGTCTGGTCCGATGGTGAGTTGATTCCATGCGAGAATCCAAGCACTGAATTCTGTTTCAATGGCGACTACGTATCCGAAGAATCAGCCAACAGCACCTTCCGAAACAACGCCGACGTCAGCTCAACTGAAGTCTCCGATGTCACACACTACACGTTTGGTGACTATTGGTACACATCTGATTTGGTGGAAGAATACGACTCCGTTTCGACAAGCATTCACCGTCAGAACGCACACATCGCTCTCATTGTTCAACTTCTGACCAATGGTCTGGATGAGAACCAAGTAGTTGACCTCTATCATGATATCATCGAACTTGAAGACAACTACGAGGTTCAAGATTACAACGGCGCCCCTGGGGAAACCATCGAGCGTGACCACGAAATCCGATACTTTGCTATCGATGACAAGCTCTACCCACGTGCCGGTCGTTACAACTCAGAAGCGGGCTACAACGGTGGACGGCCGCTCGGTATCTTTGGTGCTCCGACCATTCTGTCTGGTCAAGATTACAACACCTTCACCGACGAAGTGTATGAAACCAAGCGCGGCGACCAACCAGTTCGTGAAATGGATCGTGAGGCCGTTGATGAAGCCATGCTCAAAGACATCTTGGATCAACAATCTGGTGCGGACATCGAGCCATTGACCGTTCAAGACATTCGTGTTGACCATCTTCCAGAATTCTTTGATACAATGTTGGCTCGTTCCTATGTCGGATATGGTGCTTCAACGCTCGGAGCAGATGCTGGTTCAACCAACCCGCAGCCTCGCCAGCAGTTGAGTGAAAGTTCACGCGGAACCTCATTCTTGCAGCAAGCCTATCCTCTGCCGGGGGCAATGATGAATCACTTCGTCATTGCCAACTGGTACGACCCTGAGTCTCCTGCGATTCTAGCCAACGCCAACGTCAAGGTCATGAAATACTATTCCGGTGCTGAAATTTCTGGTACCGTGATGACCGAAGACGATGGCTTAGGTCTTCCAAACGCTCGAATCCTTATCGAACGTGACGCATTCTCTGGGGAAGATGCAGAAGATCTTGATGAGGACACGTACTGGATTCCAATCGGTGTCACGGACGCTGACGAGAACGGTGATTGGAGTTTCCTCGCACCTGCAGGGAAGATTCGAGTTTCTGCTTTCGCTGGAATTTACGATGACACATTGGCTCTCCAAGACATTCAAAGTGGGGAGTTCGTTGATGGATTTGGCGACGTTCTTACCGAGACAAACGATGACCGTGAAGTCTACGCCATTACCGCAATTCTCGGTGAAGTTGCAAACATGACATGGTTGGGTGAAACCACCATCAACGTCACGGGTGCACAAGCAGATAGAGACCCGAACGCACCAGCAACTGCGAACATGGACATCGAAGTTCAAAGCACGGGTGTCTCTGGAACTGTCACATGGACCGGTTACGGTGATTTCGATGGTGAACCACTCGTTGAGACCGACTTCATCCTACGAAACATCTGGTCAATGACCGACAACTACACGTTGACAACAACCAATGGTTCGTTCGACACGGACGAAACTCGGGTTCTCCAAGGAACGGGTGAAGTCACCTTCTCCGATGTTGGTACCTTCACGAGTGAAGGTGTCGCACTTGCCTACGACTTTACTGGAAACTTTACACGAGAAATCTCCGATGCGCGTGTCTTCGCTGGAAACGGAACCTGGATTGGCAAGGGAACGATTGAAGCAACGTGGATTGAGCATGATAATGCATCACTCAATTGTGGCGAAAACAACACCATGCCTGAAAATGCGACATTGTGTCTGATTTCCGAAGGAACCGATTTCTCAACCTATCTATTGGATGGCGAAGTTAAGGCCAGTGGACGATTGACTTCCGATGGTGTCAGTACCCTGATGAAGGAACTCGACGGTGAGACCTTCGAGGGTACGGGTATCTTCGAAGGTGTCGGAACGCTCAATGGAACTGGACTGTTCATAGGTCCAGGTACCTTCAGTGGCGATATCGTCAACCCGGGTTCATTCTACCAAACTGGACTTGTTCCAGGCGTTTACAACATGATTGCATTGATGCCAAACGGCCGAGAAATCCTCTTGCCTGATCCAATTGAGGTTGGCATCGAACCAAGTTTCGATTTGGCGATGACCGTACCAGCCTCGCTGTTTGCAGATCAACTGACCGCAATGTCAGGTGAAGTGATTTCAAACCAAGATGTGCAACTCATCGATGTCGCGCTTGGTGAAGACCAAATAATCACCATCACATCCGATGAAGAAGGAAATGTCTCATACGGGCCGATTACCGCTGGGGAATACTTCGTCCGTGTCGATCTTGACGACGATGGATTTTACGAACTTAACCAGACCCTGCAGGTCTACGATGAACCAATGAACTTCACCTTTGACATGCGCGTACAGGAAATGTATGATCTAACAATTACACTAGACGGTCCAGAAGGATTCGATGTTGCAGGTCGTGAGGTCAACTTCACCGATTCACTTGGCCTCGTGCCGATTGGTGTTGTTGCCGATGAGAATGGTGTTGTTTTCGTAGAGCTCCCTGTCGGTGAATGGTCTGTTAGTGATAACAGCGATGAAGACTACATCTTGATTGAAGAAATCAAGGTAGAGGATTCGGATTTGACATTGGACTTCACCTACTCGACTTCAGTGTGGGTCAACGGATCCATTGACGCTCCGAACACTGCTGGTTACACCTACGATCAGTGGCTTGAACTACCTACAGAGGCGAAGGAGTATGCGAATGCTAGTTCGGTCCCTGTCACCTTCCACGGTAACGGATTGGAGTTCACGACCGTCACCGATCAATTCGGTGAGTTCAGTCAGCGCTTGCCTGCTGGTTTGACCTTCAACCTCAATGCGCAAAGTTCCCTTTCGAACTTCGCTGTTGGTTCCTCTGTTGTTGTAACAGAAGGTATGGGCGTTCTGGAGGCTTTGATCCTTGAGCCAACAGTGGACGTTCTCGGTGAGATTTACTTATTCAACAACGAGACCTACTGGAATCAAAACATTCCGAATTACGAGCCTGTGGAAATTCATGCACAGGGAGAAGATGGTGTTGTATGGACAACAACTTCAGACGATGCAGGTATGTTCAACATGCAATTGCTTAATGGGACATGGAGTTTCAGTATTCCTGCTGCAGAGTACAATGCTGCATCTGTTTCGGATTACATTGTCAGCGATGAGGACGGAACAAATCCAGAACCTGTGACGTTGGTCACAAATCCTGCGAACAGTACTGTAACTCTGAATGTCTTTACCGACTTGGGAGATGGCGTCTTTGAAAATGGAACAGCCATCCGTCCTGATCTCGAGCTGATTCCTGTGTCTGAAGTGGGCGAACGTGTGAACATCACTTCGGACGACTACAGTGAGGACGGAATTGTAGAGGTCGTCCTCAGCCCTGGAATCTATGCCATCTCGACAAATCACTCGGAAGCATCCGATGAAAATGCGAGCGATGCTAGCCTCGAAATCAACGGTATCTTGGACGTTATTGCAATCGGTTTGACAGGTCCTGAAGAACCTGTTCTCGTCCCAATCGTCGATGCATGGCGCATGAACGGATCCATCACATGGGGCAATGGCTCTGCAATGGTTGAGAATTTCTTGCTTTCGACACCTGATGGCTCAGATTACGTCCCAATTAGTGTTGATGAAAACGGAACCTTCGCAGCCTACGTTCAGAGTGGCGATTACATAGTCGTAGTTGCACCACTTCTCAATGGAGACGGTGTTACAGAATCACTGCGTATGCCAATCACCATTGGAGAGGATTCCAATGTCCGTACCGAGCTTTCACTTGCGCTTGTTGAGGCCGTCGAAGTCTCGCTTACCTTGATGGAAGCAGGTACAGAATCTGAACTCCTTGGAAAGAAGGTGGTCCTCGTTAGCCATGATGGCTTTGGTAACATCACGATGAATCCATCCGATGCTGATGGAAACGCATCGCAATTGTTGATGCCAGGAACATGGAGTCTCTACATGAACGAGTCCGCAGCACAGCGCTACTGGACGCTCGATACATCGGATGCTCCAGTCTTAATCGATGCAAACACCTCGCTCGGTGTTGTGTATGCAGCACTGGAAGTCGAAATCGGTGGAAAGGCCTACTGGGATACCGATGAAGACGACACTGCAGATGGCAACGAAGGCGTTGAAGGCGCTGATGTTACCATTCAAGGTGGAAGCATTGACACTGTCGTGACAACAGACGCTGACGGTGTTTGGCGAATCTATGTGCCAATCCTGGAAAGTTATTCTGTCACCGTCGCAAAGGATGGATTTGGCATCGTCTCGTACGACGACAATGACACAGGAATGTATGTCGTTGACAATGAGCCTGTTTCACAGGATATCGAAATGTCAGCAGCAGAAGTCACGGTAACTGGAACCATCACCGATGTTCTTGACGCCTCCCGATTGGATGGTGCAACCATCACACTCTATGGGACGTCAGAGAATCAGCAGGATGCTGTTGAGGTTGCAGGAGTGCTCGCTGATGAGACGCTCTCCTTTACAGCAGTCGTTGAACCGGGGCAATGGGTTGTTGTGGTTTACGAAGACGATGCACCGTTCAATGGCGGTGGCGTAGCAGTCGGTCTGCTCGAGGCTGAAGTACAGAATGGTGGTTCAATTGAACTTGTCATGAGCAAGGGTGGTTGGGTAGATGTATCAACCGAATTCACCTCGTTCAACCTGCAAACTTACAACGCCGGTACGGACGATGCTTCATCACCTGTGACAGATGTCGTTGATGTCGAAGTTGATCTTGGAGATGGACGTGTTTGGGCTCTACCATTGGAATCCGATGGTACACTCGAAGTCCTCCTTCCTGCTGAAGCAGCCACATTCAATTCAGAATTTTCAACCGTTCAGCGTGATTTGACCATGAACTACACCGCAGGTGTCTCGATTGACAACGGTGACGAAGGTCGAACTGCGGTCATGCTTTCCTACAACCGAAAGACAAACAGCGATCTAACGCTCACCATCGACTCGGTAACGGGAGCGACAGTACTTGGCGATGAGAACCGTGATTTGCTTGCTGTTGTGAACGCAAGCGATGAGGCAAACTACACTGCTATTGAGTTTGATGTCCTTGCACAATACGGTGGAACTGAGATTTCAGACCCCTTCGATGTGACCGGTAAAGTCACCGTATCACCTGATCAGGACGATTGGACTGTTGAATTCTACAACGGTTCCGACTGGGTTAGCACATTCAACGTTCAGCTTGGTATTGGTGATGTTGCAGAGAACGCAACGCTCGAAGCGACGCTCCGTGCACGAATCGTTCTCCCATCCGTTGAAACGGCATGGTGGCTTGAAAACGGACATGACATCAACATCCGATTCTCTGCAGACAGTGGAGATATGACGGAAGTTTCGCTCAATGTCGAAGTTCCTCAGACGTATGGATTCAACACAACCGATGTTACATCCACGGTTGGTGTTGCACCAGGTGGTACAACCACTGCGTCGTTGACCATCAACAACAACGGTAACGGTGACGACTCCTTCACGTACGAAGTGCTTGACAACCTACCCGATGGTTGGACCGTCACTCCAATGAACGGTGTCACAACGATTGCTAAGGACAACATGCGTGACCTTGCGTTCACTGTAACCGGTGCACCTTCCTTCGATGATGGTGAAGTCACCGTCACTGTTCGAATCACAAGCGAGGATGGTGAAACGCAGGAAGACGTTGAGATTACTGTTGAATCTGCTCGAAGCGTGCTGAATTGGAATCAAGACCTTTCCAAGTCCAGAAGCAATAATTTTGCTGATGTCGATCCGAACACCCTCGTCATCGTCATTGAGAACAGCGGTCTACGATCTGTTCAACAAGTCACCATTTATGTTGACAGCAGTGGAATGTCCGAAATGAACATGACACTTAGCGTTCCTGCTGAAGGGTCAACAGACTTCGAGTTTGTCTTGCCGAAGGCGAGCCAAGGTATCACGCGATACGACGTACGTGCAGAAATCCTCGGCGACGATGCTAATTACTCAACCAACAATGTTGATGACGACTTTAGCATTGAGTATCTCGTGCAAGGTTCGGATGAGACATCCAACCCAATTGTTATCGTCGTCATCATTGCATTGACCTTCATCATCCTGTACTTTGGATTCAAGGCGTCGTCTCGAGTCCGTGGTGCTGGTGGACGATTCTGATTCGTTTGAAGACAAGGCTTGATACACGAGAACCGCCCATTCCAATGGGAGGGACATGGAAGAACTGCGTGGAGTTGAATTGCTTCCCGAACCTGGGGAGCCGAAGATTCTCTCTGCTGTTGATCCCTCGACGACAGGTCATGAAGGCCGGTGGCGAGCAGAGGTGACCGGTTGGGCACCAGTGCTTCCAGAGACTGTACCGTTCAGGGCTCGACGGGTCTTTTCGCTTGCTTCAGGTCTTGTCGTTGCACTGTTTATGGGTCTCATCGTAGTCCTGTGGCAGTCCGATCTTCTCTTGCTTCAATTACCGCCACCGACTTCAGAATGGGCGTTTGAAGATTCAGAGATTCGAGACCTGCAAGCAACCGGCCTCACTGGTGAAGGCGTACGGGTTTGTATGGTTGATACGGGTGTGTCATTGTCACACACTTCGCTTGAGGATGCTGATGTTGTGTTCAAGGATTTCGTTGGAAATTCTGCAACGCCCACGGATTATGGCTCCATCGCGCATGGTACACTCATGGCAGGGATTTTGCTGTCAAACGATTTCCAACAAGGTATTGCCCCTAATGTAACGTTGGGCATGGCAGCAGCTTTGAGTGCGAACGGTGAGAACAACACTGGTTCAGAAACACGTGTAGCTGATGCGATTCGCTGGTGTATCTTTGACTTTGAAGCGGACATTATCTCACTCTCTTTGGGTGGCGCACAAGATCAGTCAGCATCTCGTGAAGGCCCCGCGGTTTCTGCAACCAGACAAGCCATAGATGCAGGAATCTTCGTTGTCGCTGCCGCTGGTAACGATGGAGGTTCCGGTGATGATGGATTTGTAAGTGCACCAGGAAATGTGAACCTCGTGATTACTGTGGGCGCTTCGGATCGAGCAGGGAACGTATGGAGTCAATCCTCCATGGGTGAATCCGTAGACACGGATGGCAACGTTCGTGTTTATCCAAATCAAAAGCCCGAATTGACTGCACCAGGTGTTGACATTCTATCGACTGGCATGGATAACCAATGGTACACATCAAGTGGTACTTCAGATGCGACAGTCTTTGTTGCAGGCGCTTTGGCATTGATACTCGAGGCCCATCCCGAACTCAAACCGAATGGACAATCCTCAACAGGATGCATTGAACTTGTGAAACGTGCATTAGCAGATTCAATGAATTCCGATTCCCAACACGATTCAAAACAAGGCTATGGTCAGTTGAAAGCAAGTGCGTGGTTGGGTCAAATCGCTGATGAAATCGCCTGCTGAGCGCATCACTTGGATGATACTCTTTGCTCATATTTGATATTTTTAAAGACCAAAATATGATACTTTAGAATGATATTGATATTTTTTCATGTGTCACATGGGGCGCAGTATTATATTCGTTCAGTCCTTCCAATGAAAAAGAGGAATGAACATGCAATTTGCAAATGTTGGAAAAAGTGTAGGACTTGTGGGGCTCCTTCTCACATCACTGATGATTGGGTTGATTACAGTACCAACCGCAAGTGCTGTGAATGAAACCGCATCAGGTACAATTCTCACAACCGAGACATGGAGTGGAACCCACACGCTCACGGACAACGTTCGAATCGCAGAAGGTGCGAAGCTGATCATCAACGCAGGGACCACAATCAACATACCTGCTGGAAAAGTCATTCTCGTCGACGGAGCATTGTGCGCTGGATCCGCTTCCTGCGGTGCTAGTCAAGCGAGCGCATCATCCCCGATTCGTTTGAATTGGGCCAATCCTGCGGACACAACAGTAACAGGAATTTGCAGTGATCCTCAAAACAACTTGCTCAATAATCCGGACGCAGCATGTGGTTCAGGCGTCGTGATTCGCAACACAATCAATCAGGCATCGACTGGACTCTCCTATGTTACCTTCGATAATGCATATGGTTTCCCTATTTACGTGACTTCACAGCAATCCTACAAATATGCAGCTCTGATATTTGACGGATCATCGACAAACGCTGACAATCTTGTGTTCAATAACGTGAATACAACAAATCTACTTGCTATTGACTTTGCATCTCCAACAATCCGTGACTCCACTTTCACCCTTGGAGTGGATGGGCTCGGCTACAACGGACCTGGTGTAGAATCATTTAATGCAGGAGCTGGAATCCTCTCGAGATTAACCATTACCAATTCAGAATTCACTGGTGATCCAAGTGCTTCATGCAACGATGGAATCAGTCTAATTTACGCTGAAAACTCATTCATAGATTTTGATACTCTTGAGGTTAAAGAAAATGCTCAAGGCGTCTTCCTCAGAGGATCATCTGGATCTTTTGGTAATTCAACATTTGACGTTGAGTGCAACGGCATCGACACCAACTCCTACAAAAGTACAGGTGATATCACGCACACCTTGTACCTTGACAACAACGTCATTACGACTGGAGAAGGTGCTGGAATTACTGCTTACGACGGTGCAATCGTTTCAGCGACGGGAAACACTATTTCTGGAGCCTCGGGTGGTTCAGGATTTGGTATTCGTGATTCAACCGTTTTCGCACATCGAAACACCATAGGTCCGATCACTGGTTACAACGGATTCTGGGTTTACGGGCAGTCCGAAGTCGAAATTGAAAACAACACCATACAAGACACTGCAAAGGAGCCTATCCAGATTGGAGAATACCACTATCGTGATTCAAACAGCAATTATCCGGGCCCTTCTCCAAACAGAGCGTACATAGCGAACAACATTATTTCCAACAATTCTGGAACTTGTAACTCATTTTTCATGTACGGTGGTGACTTCAACTGCCCTGCTATCCACATTTTCAGTTCCTCAGCAACCATTGTTGACAATACCGTTACCAACAATGCAGGTGATGGCCTACGAATCAAAGGATCGATAGTCAATGTACAACGAAACTCCATTGAGGCTGGTCAATTTGCAGCAAACATTTCACACTATGACAACAAGAACGGGCAAAAGTATGGCTCAATCGGTTACTTCTCTGGAAACACATGGACCAATGCGACACAAGTCTACAATATCTCAGAGTCTCGAGTAACGGTCCAATCGGAGTACATCCCTGACGCCTCAGGCGGATATTCGTTCCCAGTCATGCTCCGATGGCTCAGTACTGAGTGCCCGTATGTCCAGTCGGCATGCCTTCTACTTGCAGATACAGCAGCCGTACCACCTCGAGACATGCCGCTCGCCATTGAGTTGGTCAACAATTCAACCGTCTTTTCCTTTGCAAACCTGCAAAACTTCGACGAAACGAAGGTCCATGTCCAAAACCAAAACTCGGCGTGGGGTTCGCAAGTCCGCCAAGGTGAACTTGTTCGTTACCAAGTGAAAGCCAAGAATAGCAACGTTGCAGGAGCAACGGTCATCATCAAGGATGCTACTGGCTTGCCTCTCTACGAGCTCACAACCGACAGTCTCGGATTTACCCAACAAGTATCACTCCCCTCAAACTTCCTTCTCGATCGAAACTGGAACCACCTTGTAGGTGAAACCGCAGTTACCGTACCTGGTACTGACCCAAGCAATCCAGAAATTCTCGATGAGGACACCTGCTCAGATGGCTACGATAATGATGGAGATACTTACGTCGATGAAGACGACCCTGATTGTGCCAACGGTCGTGAACTTCCATTTTACATCGTTGAAGCATACAAGTTTGGTAAGGGCAAGAAGGATTTCGATTTCGTCCTCAGTGGCTCAATTGACGATATCATCAGCCTCGACAACGAACGCCCAAGTGTGACTGTTGAACAATACGATGGCGATTCCTTTGCTATCAACGCAGTCATCACAGGAACGGCTTGGGATGGTCAATCTGGCCCATATCCTCTCGATATCATCGCCTATGACAGACAATTCGGATTAATTGAGCGAGTAGAAATCCAGCCCCCTGGAAGTACCGATTGGTATTATGCCGTCGACACGTCAGGCGCAAATGGCGAACTGACCAAGGAAAACCACCCGTTCAAGACATGGTCGTTCGATTGGGACTTGTCTGCTCACCCTGATGGCGAAAGTGACGTTACCTTCCGTATTCGTTCATACGACGGTTTGGATTACTCTCCTATCGAAGTTCGTAAATTCAAGTTGAATCTTGTTCCACCGACACTCTACCTCAACGAGCCGTTGGATGGTTCGACGCATTCCAACGGAAAGATTCTCTTTACCGGAACGGCATCAGACCCGTATGCAGGAACATGGGGATCCGACATTCAAGACATCTGGTTCGATGTTTCTGGTCCGAACGGTTACGCCTCACATTTCGCCATTGATGGTTCAGTTGCTTGGGCGTACGAATGGAACTTTGAGGAACTTGAAACCGGTGAATATACGTTCGAAGTCTGGGCGAGTGACAGTGACTTCTGTGACGACGTGCAAGGAACGTGTGTGGTTTCAACACGAACTGTGATGGTTCTCAATGACAACATCATTCCAATCGTTGATCTACTCGAACCTGATGGTACACAACCTGTGCAGGCAGAAGAGACGACCACGCTTCTTGGGTTCGCCAGCGATGGAGCCGATGGAACCATCACACGTGTCGAAATTGAAATTCTCGACCTTGCGAGCGGCCTCATTCTCTCGGATGGACCAGGTCCAGTTACGACCTTCCAAAAGAGTGGACCAGGATATTCCTGGTCTGCAGTTTGGGACACGAGCAAGCTGATTCACGAGCGTCAGTACGAAATCCGCGTCAAAGCCTACGATGGTGAAGATTACTCCATCGAAGATGTCGTTCGAATCACGATTTCCAAGCCAACCAATGCCAACAACATTCCTCCACAGTTCAACTCAACAGCATGGCCGAATCAAGTCACCATATTCTGCGTCGTTGGCTCAACATCTGAGAATCAGTGTGGTGGAGGCGCGGCCATCGATTTGAAGCAATACTTCAGCGATCCTGATTCATCGTTTAATCAACTCAGCATTGACTTCTTAGACGATCAGACCGACCCGAGCGATGACTCTCACCCATACTTCATCACCATTGATAGCGAAGGGTTCGCTCGATACGATCCTGCTATTTCTCAATCGAATGAAGATATCACGACGTGGACCATCGATAACGTCCGATTTATCGTACGTGATGCGTCCGATGAATTTGCGTTGTCTCGAGATGTAACCTTCTTTGTTCAGGCGATTGAATTCAGTGTCGAACGAGATAATCCTACAGGTACAGTCACTGCTACGAGCACCGCGAATTTCAGTGGAACAGGCTTGCCAGGCGCACGAATTGAAGCTCGCTCTGCAGCTTCTGAAACACTCATCAAGACTGTGGTTGTCGGTGAAACTGGTACATGGAAGATGGCACTCACGCTCCAAGACATGAACGATGCATCGAACGACCTCAAGTTCCTCATGGACGGTCAGACCTTCGGTGGGAGTTCAGAACCCGAGACGTTTAGTGTCGTCGTTGGAGAAGCAGACGAAGGTTCGAATTTGTTCCTCATCATTGGAATTGTCATTGCTGCTCTCGTTCTCCTCGGTGGTGTTGGGTACTTCTTCATCGAATTCGAGGATATTGAAGAAGAAGGCTTTGCCGCATCCGAAGAAAAACAAGAGAAGGAAGACCCATACGCTTGGGGACGAAAAGAGACCCCTCAGATCCCTGAACATCAACCTGCTGCTGTTCCGGTACAACCTGCTCAGGCACAGTCTTCTGCTCAGCATCCTGGATGGCTTTGGGACCAAGAGACCAACCAGTGGGTCCCCGATCCAAACTATCAACCTCCCTCCCAGTGAGTAGGTGGCGCGATGATTGCTAAACCTGGTGTGCAGGAGAAGGTGCTGTTGCATCTTCTTGACTATGCTGATTTCAAAGAGAAGGTGGAAGTTCCTTTCGCTCTCTCTCAAATGGGAATTGCCAATGCCGTGGCAATTGCACGTTCCAATGTGCCACGGGCCATTTCTGGCCTAAGAGACCAAGGTCTTCTTGTTGAGCGACAAGCACACGTGCAAGGCGTTAGCCGAAAACGCAAGGCCTACTTTCTAACAGATGCTGGTATCCTCGCTGCAGAGGACACATGGGGCCGACTTCGTGAATTTCAATTTCGTTGCATCAATGTCGACGGTGAAACATTGTCGACATCACTCGGTGCGGCTCACGAAGTCTTACCCTTCACAATGCGACCGGTTGATATTATTCGTTACCTTGATGACAATCTTATTCTTGATGCTCGTTCTCTTTCGGAGGATCTCATTGAGCGTGATTTGTCAAAGCAAGTCGAAAAACAACTCGTCACCTCTCTCGGAGATCTCCCAAGATTACGGCACTTCTATGGTCGAGAAAAAGAACTTGACAATATGGTGAATTTGTTGGATGCCCGCGCAACTACATTGATGATTCCTGGTATTGCGGGGATTGGTAAAACAACAATTGCTGCGAAATTAATTGAACGATTCATGCATCGAAGAAATTTGCTGTACCATCGCTGTCAGGATTGGGAAGGATCTCGTGCCTTGTTTGAATCCTTAGCCGAGTGGTTGCTCAACATTGGCGATTCATCGTTTGCTGATTATTTAGCTGCAACACCCGTGCCTAAACCGGACGATGCTGCACGAATTCTCATTGATTCGCTAGAGAACACACCAACGCTCATCGTCATTGACGACTTCCACAAGGTTTCGGATGCTATCCTCTTCCAAACGATTCAGTCGATGACACTTGGGTTGCTTGGAAGTGAAGAATCGATAGGGCTCGTCATCTTTTCACGCTCGTTCAAACCCGTTGTTCCAACCAAGGATGCAGAAGGTCGAATCACGAGCCTTGTCTTGCCACTCGACGGACTTGACTCCGATTCAGCAAGGAATCTCCTCACAGGTTTCGAAGATTTGTCGACTGAACAATGGCTTCACATTCACGGTTTGTCGAGAGGCCACCCACTCGTTCTTGAATTGATCAATCGAGGTGCATCCGCAGGCGCCTTCCACGATACGCTCGAACATTACGTTACGAAGGAAATTTTCTCGAAACTCTCTGCTGAACAAAAGCGCGTTTTGACGGTTTTGTCCATTTTCAGAGAATCCGTTTCACTCGATGCTTTACTTGCACATGAGTTGGACATTGATGTTCTCGGAAGTCTAGTCGAACAAGGACTCGCACGTCAAGTTGATGCCGATGTCTACGATGTCCACGATTTGATTCGAGAGTTCCTAGTACGAAGTATCGACGAGCAAACCAAACAATCTGTTCACAGTACGTGTGCAAATTACTACAACAAGTTAAGCAAATCCTCTGAAACAACTTTGGAGCAAATCTATCACGAACTCGCTTCAGAGCGACAACAGGAAGCGATTGAAAAGATCGTTGAATTTGGTCGCCAACTTGTTTCACAGGGTCATCTTGAGTTGCTCAGTCTCATTGAAAGTGTAACACTCGATCGCCTTGAGGCATCCTTGATGGCACCGATGATGCAACTTCAGGGTGATATTCTCTTGATGCTCGGTCGCTTTGAGCAAGCATCATCCATCTTCGAGACTGCAAGCAAGGCTGCCAAAGAAGCCAATCTTCCGGTCGTTTATTCCGAGATTCTCGGTTCGCAAGCGGACATTGCCATGAAGCAAGGACAAACCGACAAGGCACTTTCATCGCACAAGGAAGCCCTTGAGGTTCAGGTAGAACTTGGAGATGCGAAAGGAGCTGCACGCACCTACAACAACATGGGCTATTTGTACCGTAGAAAAAACGACCGTGCCAAAGCATTGGAAGCATATTCTGAAGTTGAAGCGATTATCAGTAGTGATGAGTCACTTCTCAGTGCACAAATTATTCTTGGACGCGCCTTACTGGACCTTGGAGAAGTTGAACGCGCAAGAAAGCATGCGTTTGAAGTGTTTGAACGGACGGATAAGGCCGATGATTTGCTTGCTCATGCAAGGGCACAAGCCTTGCTTGGACGATATCATGCCAAGATGAACGATGCAGAAACATCGATGCATCACTATACGGAATCGTTGAACATCATGTCGGACGTTGGTGATCCAATTTCCATGGTCGAATTGATGATTCTCCTCGGTGAAGTGCTTGAAGACAGTGGTCGAAGTGAAGAAGCACTCGAACGTTACCGAGAGGCCCTCATCATTGCAGAGGCCAACGATCTTCGAATGCAAATTGGCGAGCTGCTCTCAAAACTTGGAGGCGTTGCACCAGATCGACAACGTCGAATGGAATACCTTCAGAGAGCATTGGCAGTCTTCCGTGAATTGGGCGCAAGAACACGCATGCGCGAAGTTCAATCGCAGGTCCATTCAGCCATTATGGGCCGTTAGAACATAGGCCGGTCAAGTTCAATGGAAATCACTCCATTGTGATAAACGACCCATATGGATTCAACACCTGCGAGATTAATCAGACCACTGTGTGGTGCAGATGCAGTCCCGGACAATGAACGTTCAGTTCCCAATTCACCTTGCTCATCGTAAAGAATCAATGATGTATCTGTCAACTCCAACGTGAATTGCGATTCGTCCGCTTCAGTTGCTCTCCAGTAGACGCGCTCTGCATAGGATGAATTGTCAATTCGACTTGCAACATCCGTACGCTCAATGGCGGCCGACAAATCGTTCATATTGGCGTCGATGGCTTCCTCATTCCAGCGCTCTCGTGTCGCGGTTTCAATGTCATAAATCCACAAACTGAACATTGTAAGGAGCAATACGCCGAGCAAGAAGGTGAACACGTAACCGAGTTCGGTTGCAGCCGCTTCCCGGTTTACTTGCAATGAAGATGACTTCAAGCAATCACCTCCGAAACATGTGCATCGAGCGAGGAGATTTGCAGTGAGAATTGAATGGGTTCCCCTGCCGTATGCCAAACGGATTCTACAGTTCCAAAACCAGGGTCTGGGACCCAACCAACATAATCTGTGAGAAGATCCAATCGTCCAGGGTAAATGGTCCAATCTTCACTTGCTTCAAGGCCTTGGGTGGAGAATCCAGCAATCGCTCCTCCATAGGGTTCAGCCCAACCGCGACGGACCTCATATGCAACATCACTTGCAAGCGATGTTCGTTTTGTCAACGTTACCTCCATAGCGAGCACACCTCCGCCCACAGCAGAATCGCTGGTCGGGTGCAGCGCTGGTATTGTTGCAGCGAAACGGGGACCTGGTCCACCTCGGTCAGCAGGTGCTACCAGGACGGTTGGTTTGTATTCGGGGTGATTGGTCAGGACGGCTCCTCCACTCACAGCAACCTCCATGCCCGTGACAGAGGACTCGAACTCATAGACGAATCGTGAAATCTGCATGACCCAAGCACTACCAATTGGGGTGTAAGGTTCCTCAACAACAAGGCCATAAAGTTCCATGTGCAAACTCGCAGGATAATCTCCTGATTTCCAAGCTATTTGCAAGTCGGCGATGCTGCGTCCACCCATACTCGTCCATGGCATGGTTAAGTCGACCCATCCAGATGCAGTGACCTCGATGGCGACACAGCGCCTTGCGCCCTCGTGGATGGAGTCGTGAAGTCCAATCGAACCGTGATCGGCGAATGCATAGACGCCATGACCTTCTTCGGTTTGAACGATGATTTCTTGATCATCGACGGAAACAATCAACGATTCACTCTTGTTCACTACAGTCTCGTTTTCGGAAAGCGTTGAGATATTCAATATCGATTGGTCTCCATTGCTCTTTAGCTCGAGATTGAACGTGTTCGTAGTGTTTGAGTGAATCTGTAATCCAGACTCCATTCCAGTATCGACCGCACCCATTTGGTGCACACCCACTGGTGACGACGTTCCACTCCATACAACTGAGATTGGTTGATCACTTTGCAACATACTGGCGCCATCGAGGTCAACTGGAGGCCAGGCAACGCTGTAACTGCTCAACGCATCAATGGTCACACCAGACCCACGCCATGTCACAATTGCAGGTTCCTCGTTTGGATTGGAGAGAAGGACGAATCCTTCCTGAGTTGGAGGAATAAAGGACGTACTATGGATTGAGCCCGTAAGGCTCTTCCACGTTGTCGCACCCTCGCCACCGATCGTAACCATCAATTGGGCATCGGTCGTCGTGGTGATGTGGACGACTTGTGCTGCATCGAGAAGCATGGTCTTGCTCCAACTTGTTCGAACGCCAACGAGATCCGATGGAAGGGCGACCTCTGTAAAATCGCCAAACGCTCCGTTCCCGTGAACCATCATGACCTCCTGTGAAACGATGTTCAACTGAACATTGTCCGCAGGTAGTGGTAATGCCCAGGAACGACCAAGTCCATTCGCATTCGCATCTGTCGCTCGAACTTCTGTGGTTCCTTCTCCATCTCGCATCCAATAAACAACGAGTTCTTGGGTTGATTCAATCGACCAATCTGCATCATCAAGATTCCACTCTTGAACATCGTCTACGAACAATTCAGCAGACTCCTCGACCAAGTCGTTGCGGAGGAGGTCCACATCGATTGGTCCGAGAGGGAAACTCAATCCTGGTTTGGTCGTTAGAATCACCCCGTCTGCCCATTCTGGAGCATCGTAGTGGTACGGGCGATCAGGTCCGAGTCTTAAGTCCGAGAAACAGGCGGTCGAAGTTGTGGATTCGGGGTGCTTCACCTTGAGCGTATCATCGAAATCGAGAACATCTCGAATTCGGAAGGTATGGCCCTCCTGCCACGTTGAGGAATACCACATGCCACTGCGCGTCATGTCCCATTCGAGAGAGCCATCAACTGGAACAAATTCCTGTGTGACCACATCCCCAGGCATTCCTTGTTCAGAGAGTGTCGTTGTTTGATGATTGAATTGCGTCATCTGTGCTGACATATCATGTCGCTCTACACTGCCTTCCAATTCTTCGATGACTGGAATCATCGTGAGCATCATCAGGCTGATGATGGAGATGACTCCACCGAACAATAGGACCGTCGCAATAGCCGCTGATACGGCCTCTTCGTTACGATGCATTTGCATCATGCGTTCACCGCCAATCGTCGTACGTCAATTTCGAGATAGAGGGGCAGACCCTGTGTTTCTACCGTCAGCCCATCGCTTCCACTCGCTCGTTGATACGGTGTAATTCCAACAAATTCACCAAGTGTTCCTGATGCTCGACTAATGGTGTACTCATTGAGCCAAGCCTCGTGGTACTGTGGGTCGATGACAGAGTGGAGTGTGTTGGTGACCTTGATTTGAAGGTTGTATGATTCCCCCGTAAACAATTGAATCGGTCCAAGGGATTCGACCTTGAATCCAACGTTTGGCCCGTTTCCAAGTGCACTGCCCAAGCGGACGTCTGTGAGAACAATTGAGAGTCTTGTGGAGCCATCGACCAAAGTATCAAGACGTAATTTCGGAGCCTCTTCGATGGCCCAAGAAGTTGTCGGATCTCGGGAAATCCTTGCATCGTTGATCAAGGCAATTTGGTTCATGCCTCCATCGATTGCTGTGTTGACGCTCAGACCTGAGAGGACGAATCGTGACCATCGGTGGACATGATCGCCTCCAGCATTGTAGAAATCGATGATGAGGTATGTCTCGCTGTCCATGTTATGGTCCAACGTTGTCCATTCGGTCGTCGGTGATACAGAATACTGAGTTGTGTTCTGAACGGTTTGTATTACCACGTTCGTCACAGATTCATTGAGAGCCAGAAATTCAAACGATGTTGCATTCAATTCGTTCACTCTCACCACCTCGAGAGGCGATAAATCAGCGGCAATCATCCACTCTTCGACAAGATTCGCTGGATTGATCGAGGAGGATTTGAGGGACAGAGCCTGGCGTGTACCTGTTCCATCAGGTGCATCTCCAACAACGTCGATGCGGTCTTCGATTCGGTCGGCAATGTTGCTAGCACTGTTCCAGTTGGTGTTGTCGTGAAACGCAACCAAGTATGGGTTGAGGAAAATCCAGACGCCGCCCATGATGGTGATGACCATAGCAAGCATCATGATGACGCCGAGGATTTCACTCACGGCATCGTCATCTTCAGCAGTGCTACGCCGACGCATCTTGACCTCCCCTTGTTCACCGTAGTTCTTCGGCTGCATTTAGGCATTGACCTCAAGGTTGCTGTTTTACAGCAGTTCTCGTTGAATGCGTTGAATGGCGTTGGTGGCGAATGCATCTCCATCACGGCGTCCGATAAAGTGCGAAAATTGAGGTCCATCTTGGAGTGATATGTTGATGTCGCCCTCAAACACTTCATCGATTTCAAACAAGACCGTGGATTCGGCTAGATGCGGTGCGTTGTTCATTTCAGAAAGGTGTGTCAAAGTAATGCTCCTGGTCTTGTCCGTGCATACTTGAGCAAGGAATTCACCTGTTTGCAAATTGGACAAGTGCCCTCCTCGGCCAGAAATACGATCTTTGAGGGAAGATGGATAAGGTCCAGACATCAGTCTATTTTGGTCATAGTTAGCTTCGACTGCAATGTGTTGGCAACCTCGGACATGATGCACCAACTCATCAGTCCAACTGCCCAAATCTGTGATGATTGCGGAACGTTCACCTCCATGACTTGCCACAAAGGCAACATTGTCAGCACCCGAGTGGGGGACTGGAACCGGCAAGAGGGAAATGCCGTTGTTGAATGGCAAGACGTCGAGCGACTCGAACGGTCGTGTTAATTCAGGCAGTAAGCCGAGTTCTGCACTGGTTCGGTGATTGGCGAAGACAGGAACCTTCCACCGCTTCTGGGCGATGAGTGCACCTCCACCGTGGTCACCATGGTGGTGTGTGATGACAATCGCTTCGAGATCGTCAGGAGATACATCGAGCATGTTGAGTCTCTTCTCCAATTGGACGCCACTGAATCCCTGATCGACGAGGACATGGGACGAACCTGAACTCAGCAACGTGGCATTTCCACGACTGCCGGTGCCAAGGTGCGTGATTGACATCCCCATTCGAATCAAAGCACGGCGAGTGCAGACGGATATTGAATACACCGCTTGAATCAAACCAAAATCTCCTCTTTTCACGCCACAACAACGCAACCGTGTATGAACAACGCTCCATCATTGCTATAAGCGTGGAGACAAGGAGTTTGGATAGGGCGTTACGCCGTAGGTGATTGTATTGCGTAGAAGCCAGACCACTTTACTCACCTCACTTGCTGTGATTGCAGGCCTGCTCTTCATGTCGCAGTTTCCAGTTATCTCACCTGTTTCGAACGTCCACCCCGATGAAACATTCGGCGAAGGACCACCAACGACTGATTCGGATGAAGATGGAATTCCAGATGTGCACGAGACCATCTTCGAAGACTGGATTAACTTCACTTCAGTGGACGGTCGTTTTGTTGTTATGGAGGGGTTGAACTCGACCGTTCCTGACGCCAATTTCGATACCGATCGTGATGGTCTCAACAACACTGAAGAGTACTGTTGGCCGTATCCTGCGAATTGCAATGACCCCGGTTTTTCAAGAGGGCTCACTGGTACACTCGACGAAAACGGGGACCGTGTGTACCTCGATCCTCGTATCTCTGACACGGACGGAGATGGTATGCCGGACGGATTTGAAGCATGGATGTGCGACCGTGCAGGCGGTTTCGACGAGGTAACGCAACGTTACGTCTGCCCATACTTCGACCCATTGAACGCAAGTGACCAAACCGACGACCCTGATGAGGACGGTTTTGATGTGAATCGCGACGGCTTCCTTACGGTTGCAGAGCAGTACACCTCACCAGAAGAGTACCGTTACGGTATGCCAGGGAATTTTACCCACGAACTGGATGGATTGTGGTGTTCGGCAACCCTCCCACAGGGGTCCATCTTGACACAGTGGCCCTTTATCAGCAACGGCGTCAATGCATCCTTCGTGAACATTCTCTCAGCGTGTACGACCAATGTTACGGGTGTTGTTGGCGAAGATCTATGGCTCGGAACCGATCCACTTCTCGACGATTCGGATCGCTACAGTTGGGACGGATTTGCCATTCGCCCGCTTTATCCCTCGTTTGGAGATGGAATGCCGGATGGTTGGGAAGTACACTTTGGTCTCAACCCATTGAACCGCTCAAACGCTTTGCTCGATGGTGATCGAGATGGCTGGGACTTGAATCGAGACGGGCTCGTTTCTGCTGATGTGAGCCGGACAGATACCGCCATCGCACTTGGTGAATCCTTGTCCAATCTTGAGGAATATTACACCCACAACGACGAAGGCAATACAGTACGGTCGGGTCTTCGAGAGGTTCAACTGGGTATGAACGATTCATCGTTCAAGGAGTATCCTCTGACATTCAATGCCGTTCCCGGATCACTTTCTCTCATGCACCATGATGTTCGAAGCATACTCGTCGATGGTTCAACTGCGTATTACTTGACTCGTCACGGGATAACCACAATCGATTACGAAGCAGAAACAACCCAAGATCAGTGGTTCCCACAAGGGATCACCGGATACGAAGCTGTCTTTGTCGAGTCTGAGACGGGCCCTCATTCGGTTGCTCTAGCAACTTCACACGGAATACATGTTGCTGCTTTGCAAGTCGACGGTTTTATCGAACCCATCGAATCGTGGTCTTCGACAGAAGATGTTGAGGTCTTCGCCATTCAACAACTCGCTATCGAGGGCTCCAGCCAGCAACTCATCGCACTGGGTTCCAGTGGCGACGGTATGGTCATCGAAGTGAATGCAGGTGGTCAAATCACACAGACCTACGAACTCGGGTCCAATTTCAAGTCCTCGTTGATGCAAGACGAGGTTGTCGTCACTGAACTGGAGCATGGAAATGTTCCTGGTGGTGGCTTGGTGCTCTACGTAGGGACAGAGCGAGGAATGATGACCCTCGAATCTGCAACAGGCAGAGACGATGCAACTCCAACATGGCGGTTCTTCTTTGATGCCAATCCTTCAAACATTGAAAACAGAATTGATGACCTGAGAACGCTCAATCTCGGTGCAACCGGTAATCCAGCAGAGGTCCAAGCCCTCGTACTTGATGGCCCGAATGCGGAAAATCCTACCGCACTTTGGATTGGGACCCCATCTGGTTTGCATCGCTTGAATCTGGAATTGAACGACATGTCGTTTGGTGGCCTACTCGAGCATCCTGGTGGTGATGCAGATGAACTTGCAAAATCCAACAACATTCATTCAATTTTCCCAACAGGTAACGAAATCCTTGTCGGATCGTCCGACGGTTTGTGGGTTCTCGCAGGGAACTATCTGGACGTCTATGGCCTGCAATCCAATTCAGAAATGCCCGGTGAGATTGCATCCATTGGCATCATAGAGCGTGACGGAGAAACCTACATTCTCGGTGCATCGGCACCAGGTCGGTTCGCAAACTTGGAGCTCATGGACCCGGGTGCAAACGATTCAGACAGTGACGGAATGCCTGATGGATGGGAACTTGCCTACGGCTTAGACCCAACCGATCCATGGGATGCACTTCTCGACGGAGACGTCGATGGACTCCGATTAAATGGAGGCGATGAACTCGATCGATGGTGGACCAACCTCGAGGAATACCGATACGTTGCACGAACTGCAGACGGCTACAATTCCACTATGCCCAATCAGAGCGATTCCGACATGGATGGCCTGATGGATGGTGCTGAATTCTTTGGTTACTACCTCAGTGAAACAAATTTCGACTGTTACTACACACCACAACTCGTTTACACCTGCGACGAAGCCTTGGGTGAACAAGCAAGGACGACCTACAGCAGCCTCAACTCAATCGACGTTGGCACCGACCCAACCGTGTTGGACACGGACGGAGACGGGATGCCTGATGGATGGGAGATCGAACATCGACGATGGGTTGGTACTTCATTTACCGGTGGGAACAACTGGTCACTGGATCCAACACGTGCAGACGATGCGTCTTGGGACGCTGATCAAGATGGATTGGCCAACTTGTGTGAATATCAATGGTCGCTGGTTCGCGAGGCGGGTCTCCAAGGTGATTTGTTCGAAGAGTTCGGCGAGTCTCCTGAATCGGTTGCAACATGGTCTGTCCCAGATCCAAATCTCGTCGATTCAGACGGTGACACCCTCCCGGACGGTTGGGAAGCAGATGGTCAATGTACATGGTCACCACTTCGCACTGGTGTCAACCCGTTGAATGGTTCAGATTTGTTTGAAAACCCTGATGGTGATGGCTATGACGTCAACAAAGATGGTGTACTCACACAGAATGAGATGTTTGTCAACTATCTCGAATATCACATTCGTTCAGGTCTCTTCTTGGACAATCAAACACTCGATGGTATGGAACTACCGAATGGTTTCACGACAGACTTGTTTGACAATATTTCAGACTTCGGACTTCCAGAGGCTGACTTCGCAGCTCGAGCAAGCGGTGCGATTCTTGCAGGCCAAATTTCGATTGAAAAGGGCTCGACCGATCCGTTCAGTGCTGATTCCGATGATGATGGAATGCCGGATGGTTGGGAGATTTGGTTCGCCCGATGGAACGTTATCGATGATGAATGGACACTCAATCCGTTGCAACCAAGCGATCGATGGCTTGATGCCGATGATGATGGGATGACCAACTGGGAAGAGTACAACCTCATTGATTCAAGTCTATCCGAAACGAACTCCAATCGTTCATCACCTCAGTGGTTTGTCACCACGCTTGGTTCTGCCTATGCATTCCAACAATGGCCCTCCGCTTCGACAACATATTCGTTTGGCACCTATATGACCACAAATCAGTACAACCTGACAGGTCCAACGGGTGATCCAAACAACGTCGATACGGATGGAGATGGGATCATCGATGGCCTCGAGTTGCTGTTCACAGCATGGAACACCTCTGCTCAAACTTGGACATTGAACCCAGTCGTTGCAGGCGATGGGACCTTCGACAGCGACAACGACGGGTTGGTTGATTTGCAAGAATTCGCTCTTGCAACTTCCAACCCAGAGAATGGAATTGATGCGCCGGCTGATGCTCCTTTGTTGCATGAAGATGGGGATGTGCAACAGCCTACGAAAAAGGCGCAGCGTGTCTTCCAAATTCTCATTTCAAAAGATTCTCGTGGAAAGCGATTGTTGGACGACTTCAATGCCTGGCAATCAGGTGAACCTCCGAATGTGTTCATTTCTCTCCTTCTTGGAATGACGGATCCTACCAACCCGGATACGGATGATGATGGTATGTACGACGGGTTCGAATATTGGTTTACTTCATGGGATTTGAACGAGAACCGATGGGGATTGAATCCACTGATCGAGACCGACGTCAATCTTGATTCGGACGGCGACAGTTACGATTGCAACCGTGATGGAACCATCGACCTGGATGAACGTTATTCCAACCTGCGCGAATGGGAAGCACGAACGTGGGGCAAGTACCTGAACAGAACCTCAGTACCTGCTTCTGTTGGTATCGTCGACTTTGGTGAGGATGCTATGAATGCCTACATGGAAGAGACAGGTATGACCATCTTACAGGCACGCCAAGCACTGATTGATGACTTCATGGCCAAAGGACCTGAGTCTGTGAGCCGAATGAACACCATCAATTCTTTCAATGAAAACAACTTCAACCGAACCCTTGTTGGTGTGTCCGATCCAACGCATCCTGATTCTGATTCCGATGGAATTCCGGATGGTTGGGAATATTGCTACGCTTTGTATGGAATGGACAATCCGACAAC
>JBMYJV010000001.1:0-27705 GCA_049594755.1 Candidatus Poseidoniaceae archaeon | reverse complement strand
TATCCTTGAAGAACAAATTCTGTTCGATGTTCAAAGGTTGTAATTTGCGCACCAACGCCACTGTTGCATGCTGCACCGGTGACAGGACCTCCAAAGAGTCCGCCCGCAGGCGGGATACACATTGAGAGAATGGGAGCACTGTTGATGGCAAACATCGGAACTGGATAGGTATTCAATTGAGGCGAGTACCCCATTTCGGTAAGATTGTCGAGAATCATTTGCGCTCCAGCAGCCTCTTCAGGACTTCCGGACATACGCCCTTCCCATTCAGGATGCCCCAAATTGACGAGTTCTTGTGCGTACCATCGTGTTTGACTTGCATCAAATCCAATCGGCTGGTACACTGGCTCGTCTTCTCTGAAGCCAAGAATTGAAGGATTGAACACGACCACCATGAGGAGGAGGACCGCAGCCAAAGAGCCAACGGTTTGTGCAAGGTTGAATTGACCAACAACGGTTCTGCTCCAAACAGATGTTCCTAACTCGATGACGTTTTTCTCATCGGGTACACTGAGTCTTTCGATCAATTCTGCTTTTTTGCCAGATTTTGGCAAACCACGCTCTTCAAGCATCGTTTTGAGTTGCTCAACCGTCAAAGATTCAAGCGAATCTTCTGTGCTCATGAAGTCAAACAAACGGCTTGCTCATTTGAACCCGTTGGATAACTGATTGTCACTCGTCCAACTCTTCGCCAGTCCAACGCTTCCCGATGGTGTGTTCAAGACCGATTTGATCGAGAATGCGGGCAACAACGAAATCGACCATGTCGTCAATGGATGTTGGATGATTGTAGAATCCCGGCGATGCTGGAATGACAACAGTACCCCAGCCAGAGAGTTTGGCCATGTTCTCAAGATGGACCGTCGCATAGGGGGCCTCTCGAGGTACGATGATGAGTTTGCGCTGTTCTTTCATGGCAACAATGGCAGATCGTGTGATCAAATTGTCACCAATACCTGCAGCAAGTTTGCCGAGCGTTGTACCGGAACATGGGCAAATAACAACAGCGTCAATCGGTGCAGAACCTGAAGCAGATTTTGCGCCAATGTTGGCTTGTGCTTCAAGAATGGCTCCAGTTTCCTCTGCAAGAGCTTCAGGCGTCGTATCGCATTCATGCTTGAGTGTGATACGGCCTGAGTCACTGACGACGAGTCGAATGCCGATACCAAGCTCGTTCAGTGCCTGGGCAAGACGGACACCGTAAATGGCTCCACTTGCGCCTGAAATACCCAGAACGACTTCTCCCATGTAGCCAAATCCGGCCGTTCTCATATATGCACTTGTTTGTTTCCCAAGCGGAAAAAAGAACTCAAAGAACGCCTAGAATGTACTTGCTTACGGGCTAGTAGCAAGCGATGATGCCCAGACATACAATACAATCGAAAGAACGACCATGAGGATTGTGAAGATAAAGATTCCAATAGCAACCCAAGAACAAATCTTGGCTGCTTTTGCCATTCCGGCGTCAGGATGGCCTGGGATTTGGTTGGTGATGTTGAGTGATTTGTTTGCTAGGATGAGGGCAGGTATCGCAAAGAAGATTCCAAGTCCGTAGATGAAAGAAAGGACGATTCCAATAATGGAAAGGACGAGTGCGAGGGTTGCGTTGGTTTGTGGATAATTTGCGATCATTGCTTGAGGCTGCTGGAAAATCATTTGCTGAGCAGGGGGTTGCATGGTTGACCTTTCGTTCATGAGTATATGCAATTTTTCCCTTCGGAGAGTGTTCAACCTCTGAATTCAGCGTTGCAATGTGTTCGACATGCTCTGATGTAAAGCCGCCTCAATGTTCTCCCGGGACGTTGCATATCCAAGTGCAATGAGCGAAGTCGTTGTCGATTCGTCCAATCCACATCCTGCAAGGTTCTCAACTCGGCCTTCGGGCGTGTTGTAGTTGATTGTAAATCCGTGGCGACTCACCCATCGCAGGAAGGACAAGCCAATGCTACAGATCTTTTTGTCGTCGACCCAAACGCCCTGCATCCTCTCATCCCTGTACCCTTCAATACCAAGTTTTGCTAAAGCTGCAATGACCCAGGATTCGATTTTTGTAATGATATCTGCAACGGACTTCTCATCTTCCTTGTTCCAATGTATAATAGGATAAACAACAAGTTGGCCAGGTCCGTGCCATGTAAGACCACCTCCTCGATCGACAGGATGGCTCCTGTAATCGGATGGAGGAGCGATTCCATCGTTTCTCGCACGTGGTCCAACCGTAACGATTTCTGGATGTTCGAGAAAGAGAATAGTATCCGGGATTTCATTGTTGATTCGTTGTTGTTGCAATGTGGACATCAATTCGAGAGCATCTGTGTATTTCACGACGCCCAAGTTACGAATGTCGACGGAAGGCATGCTCGTTCCTCAATATTGTCCAGACGAGCCAAATCCACCTTCGCCTCGTTCAGTCGATTCCAACTCATCGAGCGCTACTTCTTCAACGTGGACGAGAGGAACCGGAGCAAACAACATTTGAGCAACACGTTCACCTTTTCCAACTGTAAAGGAGTCGCCTTCACCAATCCATGTTGCAAGCACTTTGAGTTCTCCACGATAATCCGAATCGATGGTGCCTACTCCATTGGGAAGAATCATCCCTTTCTTTCCTAGAGAAGATCGGCATCGAATTTGCCCTTCCCATCCCTCTGGAATGGCACATGCAAGACCGGTTGGTATCATCACGGATGCGCCTTTGACAACGGTCGTTTCCTCAAGCGCATACAAATCCCAGCCGGCAGCTTGTGCACTCCCTTGTGTTGGAAGGCGTGCCTCTTCGTTCAATTTTGCGAATTTGACATGAATCTCGGTTCGCATGGTTTTGCCTCTTCACGGTGGTTCAAGGAGTCTTTGATTTTGGTTCCAGTGGAAACAGAGGTAAAATCCGGCTGAAAAATATCACTTTACTTTTCAAAAAAATCGGTACTTATAGAAATCGGTCAAAAAAACAGTTTTCTTAGCGCAGTCCCTCGTTTCATACCCCTCGTAAAACACGCCTTTATCTGCTTCAGGCATGCACATATTTATGTGCCATCTCGGATGGAGGACAAACTCCAGCGCATTGGTGGAAGGTGACAATATGGTAATCGAGCACAATCGAAATGATGACGGAATTGAGATAGACCTATCGCGAGAACACATAGAACCAATGCTCCAAGAAAATTTGGATCGTTTTGTTTTGTTCCCGATTGAACATGACGATATTTGGGGAATGTACAAGCAACACGCTGCATCCTTTTGGACTGCAGAAGAAATCGATCTTGCAGAGGACATGAAAGACTGGGAACAGCTCAACAAAGACGAGCAGCATTTCCTCAAGCACGTCCTTGCCTTCTTTGCTGCAAGCGATGGCATTGTCAACGAGAACCTTGTTGTTAACTTCTCCAACGAAGTCTGCTGGGCAGAGGCTCGAGCGTTCTATGGATTCCAAATCATGATGGAGAACATCCACGCGGAAACATACTCGCTCTTAATTGATACATACATCAAGGACTCCAACGAAAAGAATCACTTGTTCAAGGCGCTTGAAACAGTACCTTCTGTTAAGCGCAAGGGTGACTGGGCTCTTCGATGGCTGTCCCGTAAGCGAGGTTCTTTTGCAGAACGTTTGGTTGCTTTTGCAGCGGTTGAAGGTATTTTCTTCTCAGGTTCGTTTTGTGCAATCTTCTGGCTCAAGAAGCGTGGCCTCATGCCCGGTCTGACCTTCTCCAACGAATTGATCAGCCGTGATGAAGGACTCCACTGCGACTTTGCTTGCTTGTTGCACAGCAAGCTTGAGCGTCCAACACCTGAGAACATCATTCACCGAATTGTTGCTGAAGCAGTCGAGATCGAAATTGAGTTTGTTACCAGCGCACTTCCAGTTAACCTCATCGGAATGAACGAGGATTTGATGAAGCAGTACATCCAATTCGTTGCTGACCGATTGTTGGTTTCTCTAGGGGCTTCAAAGTTGTACGATGTTGCCAACCCATTCCCGTGGATGGAGATGATTTCTATGCAAGGCAAGACCAACTTCTTCGAAAAGCGAGTTGGCGAATACCAAAAGTCTGGTGTCATGGACGGTGCTTCCCTCGGAAGTGTCCAACAGCGGTTTTCCATGGACGAAGACTTTTGAACCGACCGCGAACAAAGGGAGATACGCACGCACCGAAACAAGCAGGAGATGAGGCAAAATGACTATGCAAGTTGTAAACAGAAAAGGCGAGAGAGAAGATGTACGGTTCGATGCAATTTTGGACAAACTACGACGTTTGGCTGAAGGACTCGATCCAAACTGGATCGACCCTGCAAATCTCACCAAATTGACCATCGAAGGACTCTACGATGGTGTCACAACTCGCGAACTGGATCAACTCGCTGCAGAAACCGCTGCCTCATTGGTTTCCCAGCACCCTGATTACAGCAAGCTTGCAGCTCGAATCTGCGTTGATGATTTGCACCGTTCGACCAAGGACGTGTTTACCGATGTCATTACCGACCTTCGAGAATACATTGACCCTGAATCAAAGAAGCACGCACCACTGATTTCTGAGGAAGTCTATGACATCATCATGGCCAATGCAGAAACACTGAACAATCACATCGATTACACTCGTGACTTCAACTACGATTACTTCGGATTCAAGACACTTGAGCGTTCGTACCTCCTCCGTCTTGACGGAGAAGTTGCAGAACGACCACAACACATGCTGATGCGTGTTGCAGTTGGTATCCACCATGGTGACATCGAAAAGGCGCTAAGGACGTACGACCTCATGTCAAACGGTTACTTCACCCACGCTACGCCGACACTCTTCAACTCCGGAACACCAATGCCTCAGATGTCATCGTGCTTCCTTTTGACCATGCAAGACGATTCTCTGCACGGCATCTATGACACACTCAAGCAGTGTGCATTGATCTCCAAGTCTGCAGGTGGAATCGGGCTCTCCATCCACCACATTCGTGCCAAGGGTTCCTACATCAAGGGAACCAACGGAACTTCCAACGGTATCGTCCCTATGCTTCGTGTGTTCAACGACACAGCTCGATACGTCGATCAAGGTGGCGGCAAGCGAAAGGGTTCCATCGCTATCTATCTTGAACCATGGCACCCTGATTTGATTGAATTCCTTGACCTGCGAAAGAACCATGGTAAGGAAGAAATGCGTGCTCGTGATTTGTTCTATGCATTGTGGACGCCTGACTTGTTCATGGAACGTGTCCAAGACAACGCTGACTGGTCCTTCTTCTGTCCAAACGAGTGCCCTGGATTGCAAGACGCCTACGGTGACGAGTTCAAGGAACTGTATCACTCCTACGAAGCACAAGGCTTGGCTCGCAAGACCGTCCCTGCTCGAGAAGTTTGGGACAAGATTGTTGAAGCACAAATCGAAACAGGTACACCGTACATGCTCTACAAGGATGCTGCGAACCTCAAGTCCAACCAGAAAAACTTGGGAACCATTCGTTCTTCCAACCTTTGCACAGAAATCATGGAGTACACCTCCGCTGACGAAGTCGCTGTCTGCAACCTCGCATCCATCGCTCTACCAAAGTACGTCGAGAACGGTTCGTTCAATCACGATCTCCTTTTCGATGTCACCTATCATGCAACAGGAAACCTCAACCGAGTCATCGATGTGAATTACTACCCAGTTGAAGAAGCCCGCAACTCCAACATGCGTCACCGTCCAATCGGTCTCGGTGTTCAAGGACTTGCTGACACCTTCGCCATGCTCGGTATGGCCTTTGACAGCCCTGAAGCACGTGCGCTCAACAAGGAGATTTTCGAAACGATTTACTTCGCAGCCTGCACTGCATCCAAGGATGCTGCTATCGTTGATGGAGCATACTCGAGCTTCGAAGGTTCACCTGCTTCCCAAGGACTCCTCCAGTTCGACCTTTGGGGTATGAATGAGCACTCCGGTCGATGGGACTGGGATTCGCTCAAGGCAGAAATCATGGAGAAGGGAATGCGCAATTCGCTCCTTGTCGCTCCAATGCCAACCGCCTCAACATCACAGATTCTCGGAAACAACGAGTGCTTCGAAGCATTCACATCGAACCTCTACGTTCGCCGAACCCTCTCTGGAGAGTTCATCGTTCTGAACAAGCACCTTGTCAACGATCTCATCGCTGCAGGACTTTGGAGTATGGAATTGAAGGATGAGATTCTACGTCACAAGGGTTCCATCCAAGCCATTGCAGGCATTCCTGACAACATCAAGGACTTGTACAAGACCACTTGGGAAATCAAGCAGAAGCATGTTCTCGACATGGCTGCAGACCGTGGTGCCTACATCGACCAAAGCCAATCGATGAACATCCACATGATCGATGCCAACGCAGCGAAGGTTAGTTCGATGCACTTCTATGGATGGAAGTCCGGTCTCAAGACAGGCATGTACTACCTACGTACCAAGGCTGCTGCAGATGCCATCCAATTCACCGTTGAAAGCAAGGCAAAGAACGACCCAACGGTCAACGGTCTCGCTGAGCGTGCTGAATTGACCAGCATGGAAGAAATCGCTTGCAGCCTCGACAGTCCTGACGATTGTCTCAGCTGTGGTGCTTGAGTTCTTTCTCGGGAACCATCAAATAATCGCCTGATATAGGGTCGGTTATGAGCAAAAGAGTGCTTCTCGTAACGATCTTACTCCTCCTTGTAGGATTATCTGGTTGTATTGGAGAATCTGAATCGAGTGGATCAACACAATCTCCTACTCAGGTAATTACACTCGAGATCATCAATGATTGTGAGAATGCAGAAGTCCACGTTCAATCTACGACTCTCGCAAATGGTTCCATGATGGAAACCATCATTGGAATCAATGTGTCAGTTTACCATGCGATTTACACACCTAATGTAGCAAATCTCGCATTTGGTTATGACATTAATTTAGATGGTAATGTCGATGTATTCAGCAATATCACAAGAGGAACAACTAACCTTTCGATCCCACTGTCAGAAATTGCACTAAACAATGGAGGGTTCTTCCTAACAACTATTGCAGGCGTTGCGACTGTGTCTGGAGGACTTTCCACCCAACTTGTCCACCTATCCGACGATTGCGAATCCCTTTCAGATGTCAATTTCGCTCAACTTACAATCTACAGAGACGATTTTACCGACTATCGATTCAGCGTTGACGACGCAACAGGCACACCAACAACCGCATCTGGAGAAGACCTAGTTTACGTCTCCTTGGACCAAGGAGATGACCTCTCCTGGGCTACCGTTATCGTACAAATGTCGAACGGTGGCGCATTCACAGAATGCACCAACCCTGGACAAGCAGTCGACACCGGCTGTGCAGTCACAGACAGCAACGATGACGGCAAGTGGGCATTTGGTGAGGACATCACAATCAGTGAAGGATCTGAGGACATCTGCTCCACTGCATGCACCGTTCAGGTCAAGGTTCTCGACCGTGCGAGCAACAAGCTCATCTACGAGTCGACCGAGACCAACTTAGCCTGAGTAGATCAACCGCCGTGTAAAGTCACACACAGTCGTTCTGCGATTGTTTGCGCAATCTGGTCCTTTTCGTCATCATCATGCGTCATGAAGTGGTTTAGATAGTACTTCCACGCCTTGCCTGATGCGTCTCTACCATGAAGGTAGTAGAACGAATTTCGAATACCACTTTCTGTGGTTCTGGTTTCTTTGGAGAGGTACTTTGCATCCGTAATTTTGCGAACTTTCTTTCTCCATTGTAGTCTGACAAGTTTGAGTTTGGCTCGGTATTCGATGGCATTTGATTGGACATTGATTTGAAACTCATGACTTGAATAAAGATAGAGCAGAGCATAAACGGAAATCACATCGAGTGGTAGGAGAATCATGGTCACAAATGTCCAAACAAACCAATCCGAATTGCCTTGCTGAAAGAGCGACAATGCTGCGTAAGAACACAGTGAAGTAAACAACAAGAATCCAGCAAGGAACGCTCCTATGAACAAACTGCCTACGAACATGGAGCCAATGGAACTTCCATTTTTTACGAAGTATTCCTGTGGTAGTTTGACCTCTGGCTGAGGTACGGGCACCTCGGGAAGAGGATCCTTGATGTCGGTATTCCAGAACGGCTTGTCCATTGCAATCACCTGTTCTCCGACTCGACACCCTGCTCTGCCGCTTGATGTTCATCATACCACATGACACGCTTTTTTTGACCAAGATTGTTGAAGGGAACGCCAATAGCGGTCGCAAGTTCTTGTGATACTCGAAGCCCTTCTTCTTCGGGAAGATCTTCGACAGCTTCTGTGAAGTCAAGTTCCCACTGTTTCGAGGAAGGAGTAAATCCCTTGATGAGGAATTCATCTCGTCGAATTTTTGCTCCTGATTCAGTTGTCTGTATGTAGTATCCGTGCTCAACTTCACGCGCCTGAGAGAGCGGATATTCACGAACGTTCCAAATTCGGTTGATGACGCTGATAACTGCATCTGCTCGTATGGAATCCTTACTGACGACGACTTGAACTCTGTGAGATGAATGAACAGCGAGCAGTTCACGAATTGCAGCGATACCTGGGGCAAAAAGACAGAAGCTACCGAGCATGCCTAAGCAGCCTTGTGGTTGTCCCTCCACGAACAAGCCACCTGCTGAGATGTTGAACACAAAGAGTCCTAATCCGATAAGAACGAGTGCTAGAGGGCCTACTTTTGCGGTCTGAATTCCTTTGTTTTGCGCAGATGCTTCGTAGGTGTGAAGATAATCCGTGGGTTCTGGTAGCGTCTGTTGAACGGGCTGTTGAACTTCTTCTGGGTTTGGAGAAAGGTTTCCAAACTCCCAGAATGGCTCCTCCATAGGCTTGCATCAGGAGAATTCAATTTGACAGTTTCTCCTACGGTGACCGTTTCAGTGAAAATCGATTACATCGAATGAATCGCATGCCCAAGGGTTGCGAGAACACCCTCATGCGTCATCTCCGTCATGGTTGGGTGAGCGTGGATGGTGTGTGCAATATCTTCGAGAAGTGCACCCATTTCGATTGCAAGTGTCCATTCTCCAACAAGTTCACTGATGTGGGTTCCAACACCTTGGATTCCGAGAATTCGATGATCGTCTTCTCGGGCTGTGACACGAATGAATCCTGCAGTCTTCTCAGCCTCTTGTGTCAATGCACGACCGTTTGCAGCAAGTGGGAATTTGCCGGTAATGACAGGATGCCCAGCAGCCTTGGCTTCATCCGGTGAAAGACCAACGGAGACAACTTCAGGTTCTGTGAAAACGATGGCAGGAACCGCTGCTGGCTCATACGCTCGGTTATGACCTGCAAGAATCTCAGCAACCATTTCACCTTGGAAGGATGCAACGTGTGCAAGCATTTCGCCCAAATCGCAAACATCACCAATAGCATAAACGCCCTTCATGTTTGTTTCACACTTGTTGTTGACTTTGACAAATCCTCGCTCATCGAGAGCAACGCCTGTTGGTGCAAGTGCAGCACTCATTGGTCTACGTCCAACAGTGACGAGAACTTTGTCGACGGTGAGTCGTTTCGGTTCCGTACCTTCATCTGCGTCTTTTGGCGTGTAGAGGAGATCAACACTTCCATCCTTGTTTTCTTCAATGCCTTTGGCGAAGACCTTGGTATGGACTGCAATCTTCTGTTTTTTAATGGCGATTTCAAGCGGACGTCGAAGTTCCTTGTCGAAGATTGGTAGGACCGAATCCATGGCTTCGACAACCGTGACTTCACTTCCGAGCATACGGAAGGTGATGCCAAGTTCGAGGCCGATGTAGCCGCCTCCAACGACAGCGATTCGCTTTGGTAGTTCTTGGAGCGAGAGTGCTTCTTTGGAAGAGATGACATGTTCACCGTATTTCATGAATGGAAGTTCGATCGGAATCGAACCGTTCGCAAGTATAACGTTCTCTGCTTGAATGAGGAGTGCGTCCTTGCCTTTACCAATCTTGACGGTCTTTGCATCTTGGAATTCCGCCCATCCATTGATGAGTTCAACACCCGCATTCTTGAGAAGAGCTTCAACACCCTTGTTGAGTCGATCGACGATGCCATCTTTCCAAGCCACCGTATCTGCCATCTTGAGTTCAGCAGGCCCTGGGATGCTGATGCCCATATGGCCTCCTTCTTTGGCATGGTCTGCGAGTTTGTGGAACGAATGCGCTGCATGAATGAGAGCTTTCGAAGGAATGCATCCACGAATCAGACAGGTTCCTCCTGCTCGCTGGCCTTCAACAATGACGGTATCCATGCCGAGTTGACCAGCACGAATAGCGGCAACATACCCACCAGGACCTGCCCCAATAACCAAAACTTTGCAATTGCGTGTCTTCATTCAAACACCTCACATGAAGATGGTTGCTGGGTGCTCCAGCATCGATTTGAGCAGTTGAACGAGACTTGCTCCGTCATGGCCGTCCACAACACGGTGGTCCCATGAGGAGGAGAGGTTCATGATTCGACGAACTTCAACTCGTCCATCGATGACGACAGCCCGATCTTTAGCGTTGTGAACACCAAGGATTCCAACTTCTGGCTTGTTGATGATCGGTGTTGCTCCTAGACCACCCATTCGGCCGAGACTCGTGATGGTGAAGGTCGAACCACTGAGTTCGTCAACGCCTGCCTTGCCGTCTCGTGTCGCTTGAGTGACACGACCCATTTCGGCAGCAGCGGACCAAATGTCCATGGCTTCAACGTGCTTGACAACTGGGACGTAGAGTCCACGGTCGGTCTGTGTTGCAATACCGAGGTGAACCGCTTCGTGTCGAGTGACAACACCTGCTTCATCATCGAAGAGAGCGTTGCACTCTGGTCGTTGTCCAAGCCCTTTTACGAGGGCGAGCATGATGAACGGAAGGTAGGTGAGTTTTGGTGCACCCTCTGGACGAGTCGCATTGAGGTGCTGACGTAGAGACTCAAGTTCAGTCACATCGACCTCTTCAAAGTAGGAAAAGTGAGGAATGGTGCTGTAGGATGCCATCATCGAATCAGCAATCTTTCGTCGCAGGCCGATGACCTTAATCTCCTCGGTTCCAGTCTTGGCAACCTTCGCAGAACTACCCATAGGCATGGATGCAGTGGCACGGGATGCGCCTCCGCTGAGATGAACATCAAGGTCAGCATGCGTGATTCGGCCAGCAGGACCGGATCCTGCAACATGATACAAATCGACACCAGCATCGCGAGCTCGTTGTCGGACAGCAGGAGCGGCGAGTGGTTTGGTGCCAGGTGCACGCTCAACGGCTGGTCCTGCGGTAGCAACTGGTGCTGGAGCAGGTACGGGTTCAGGCGCAGGTGCTGGTTCTGGCTCTGCTGCGGGCTCAGACGTCTCTTCAGCCACTGGTGCAGCAGGCTCAGGTTCGCTTGCTGATGCGTTTCCGTCGCCATCGACTTCGAATTCAATGCACACGACGCCGACTGGTAGGATGTCGCCTGCTTCACCAATGATTTTGGTGACGGTTCCATCGCATGGTGCTGGGATTTCAACAGTTGCCTTGTCGGTCATGACCGAAAGAATAGGATCGTCTTCCTTGACGGTATCACCAACGGCGACCATCCATTCGACGACTTCACCTTCAACAACGCCTTCTCCGATATCTGGTAGTTTGAATGCAAATGTTCCCATGTTTATTCCTCCTGTGTTTTCTTAATGGCTTCAGCAATACGCTGAGGACTTGGCAAATAATCCCATTCCGTTGTGTGCGGGAATGGTGTGTCCCAACCGGTGACACGTTGAATTGGAGCTTCGAGGTGGTAGAAGCATCGTTCTTGGACCGATGCACTCATTTCAGCACCGAATCCACTGGTCTTTGGTGCTTCGTGGACGATGACGCAACGTCCCGTTTTCTTGACGGAGTTGACCACAGTATCTCGGTCCCAAGGAACGAGGGTTTGAAGATCGATTAACTCACAGTCAATTCCTGAATCTCTGATGGCTTGTTCAGCAACGTGAACCATGGTTCCGTACGCAATAACCGTACATGCAGAACCCTCACGGACAACTCGTGCTTGTTCCAGTGGAACGATGAAGTGATCTTCAGGAACATCTGCATCAGGGTGCCCATTCCATGTCGGTACGTTGTGTGGGTCGCCATAGAAAGGTCCACGGTAGCATCGTTTCGGTTCGAAGAAGATGACAGGGTCGTTGCATTCAATCGATGCAAGCAACAGTCCCTTTGCATTGTAAGGGGTTGAACAGTAGACGACCTTCAGTCCAGGTGTGTGTGTGAATTGTGCCTCTGGTGATTGTGAGTGATGGTGGCCGCCTTTGATTCCTCCACCAGCAGGTGTTCGGAACGTAACAGGAGCTGAGAATTCACCACCGGAGCGATGACGAAGTTTTGCAATTTCGTTGACGATTTGGTCGTAGGCAGGGAAGATGTAATCTGCGAATTGAATTTCTGCAACTGGTCGAAGTCCATTGAGGCCCATGCCCATGGCGATGGCAGCGATGCCACCTTCTGCGAGTGGTGAATCAAAGACACGGTGCGGGCCGTATTCTTTCTGAAGGCCTTCAGTGACTCGGAAAACGCCACCAAAGTAACCAACGTCTTCTCCAAAAATGACGACATTTGGATCGTCTTTGAGCGAAAGAGAGAGTGCGGAATTGAGCGATTTGATCATGTTCATGTCAGGCATGATATCACTTCCCTAACTCCTCTCGCTGCTCTTGGATGTGCCAAGGGACGGTCTCATAGACTTCTGTGAAAATGGTTGATGCAGGTGGATACGGGCCAGATGCAAGGTCGCCGAATTCGCATGCTTCTTTGTAAGCGGCCATAACTTCGTCATCGATTTTTTGTGCTAGGGCTTCATGCTTCTCTTCATCCCATTCTCCAATAAGGACGAGATGGTCTTTGAGTCTCTGAATTGGATCGCCACCCGGCCAACATGCAGCTTCATCGTTTGGTCGATATGCCGACGGGTCATCGGATGAGGAGTGAGCTCCTGCACGGTAGGTGTAGACCTCGATGTGCGTTGGACCCATTCCTGCGCTGGCTCGGTCACGTGCCCACTTGGTGATGCTGTACAGAGCGAGGAAATCATTTCCATCAACGCGGAAGGATGGAATGTCGTAGGCAAGTCCTCGCTCAGCGAACGTGCGTCCTCCTGTTGCAAGGTTTGCGTGTGTTGAGATGGCCCATTGGTTGTTGACGACATTGAGGATAACTGGTGGCTTGAAAGTCGATGCAAAATTCAAGGCGTAGTGGTAGTCTCCTTGAGCTGAGGTACCATCGCCGAGCCATGAAATACAAACTTCGTCCTTCTTTTGGTAAGCACTGGCCATAGCGACGCCAACTGCTTGTGAGAATTGCGTACCTACAGGAGATGATATCGAAATGAATCGTCCTTCTTTGTAGGTGTAGTGAACAGGCATTTGACGTCCACGGACGTTGTCTTCCGTGTTACCTATGCAGTGGCAGATCATGCTTACCATGTCACGTCCACGGACGAATTGTGCTCCAGGTTGTCGATAGGAAGGGAAAATCCAATCCTGATTTTCGAGTGCCATGGTTTGGGCAATGGCAACGGCTTCTTCTCCGAATGATCGCATGTAAAACGAAAGTTTTCCAGTGCGTTGCATCTTAATCATCCGATCGTCAAAGATACGAAGGCGCATCATGTACTCGAGGCCTTGAATCAATTCAGATGGGTCCAGCTTCGGGTCCCATTCTCCTTTGGCCTCTCCAGCATCGTTCAGAACACGCAGTAGTCCACGAGCGTGTGGTGCTGAATCGTCAGAAGTGCATGTGGCAGGATCTGGTCGCCAGAGGTCACCTGGTTGTTCCTTGAAAGCGCCGCCAAAGTCAGCCTCCTCACCTGGGCGGAACGGTGGTACTCCGATGGTGTAAGGTGCGGTTGTAGCCGTCAATCGGTCCGTCATTGTTCCACCTCACCATGACTCGGCATTAAGGCATGTTGGTCAGTTGGTTTGGGCTGTACCAGCACGTATGCTCCTGGCATTTCCTCAGTGTTGCTTTCATCGAGTGTCTTTCGCATGAGCAAACCTGCTTTGTAAGAGGAGCGTACCAATGGTCCGCTTGCAACGCCTGAAAAGCCCATTTCAATGGCTTTCTTTGCCCAAACATCGTACAGTTCAGGTTCAGGAAATCGGTCGACAGCAAGATGGTTCTTCGAGGGTGCAAGGTATTGGCCAATGGTAATCAAGTCGACACCAGCGTCACGCAACAAGTGCATGGCTTCGACGATTTCTTCATCTGTCTCACCAACGCCGACCATCAAGGACGATTTTGTCAGCATGTCTGGACGAAGTCGTTTCGCTTCTCTCAGGATCGATAGTGATTGTTCAAACGACGCTCGTGGATCTCGAACGATGGAGTCCAAACGGGGGACGCATTCGACATTGTGTGCGAAAACAACCAGTGGACTGCCCTCAAGAAGGTGGGCAAGATCGTCCAAATCTCCTGCAAGATCAGAACACAAAAGCTCCAAACTCACTTCAGGACACCGTTCTGCTACAGCAGCAAGGCATTGTTTGTAATGATCGGCTGCTGAATCCTCTAAATCATCTCGATTAACAACCGTGATGACTGCATGACGAAGATTCATCGATGCTACCGCGTCTGCTAGATGTTGTGGTTCATCAACATCGAGTGGAGGTGGTGTTTTTCTCGTCCCAACAGCACAGAAGCGACATCCTCGGGTACATTCCTTGCCTGCAATCATGAACGTTGCATCACCACTTGACCAGCAATCGTGTATGTTCGGGCATTTTGCTTCCTGACAAACGGTGTGGAGTTGGTTGTCTTTGACAGCATCCATTGTATCGTTGAAAATCGCTTGCTGTGAGCCAGATGGTAACTTTGTTCGGAACCATGGTGGGAGGCGAGGTCGCGCAGTTTTTTGGCTCGCCATTTTTAGATTCTTTGCCATGCATTGCCCCCCTTGTACAATCCGACATGAATGAACATCAAAAAGGTGCGCAGCCCAGCAATTCAAGGTTTTGCGGGGATACGAGCATATATGTGTGAGAAGAAAAAACGGAATTCATGACAGCCAAGGTTTGCCTGGTGACCGGTAGCGGCCGACGAATAGGCGCTTCCATCATTCGAAAGTTTGCTGCGGAAGGCTATGCTGTTCTCATCCACGTGTCGCGTTCCGTTGAAGCAGGTGAGTTGCTCAAATCCGAGCTTATCGATCAGGGTCAGAAAGCAGACGTTGTTCGTGCTGATTTGTCGGATGAGAACGAGACTGCAAAACTCATCCAAACGATCACTCAACATCCATTCGTTGTTGATCGTGAAGGATTAGATGTTCTCGTACACAATGCTTCCGTCTACAGCCAAACACCAATCCAAGAACTGTCCATGGAAACCATGCGGTTTCTCAATCGATTGCACGTTGAAGCACCGCTGCAACTTTCTCAAGGATTGGTCCACTTGTTGGCTTCAGTCAATGGCTCAATCGTCGGTATGACCGATACCTCTGCAGGAAAGGCTTGGAGCCAGCTTTCTCACTACACCTCGAGCAAAGCAGGTCTCCGTCAGTTGATGTTCAATCTTGCAGGTGAATATGCACCTCGAGTTCGAGTGAATTGTGTTGCTCCTGGTGCGATTCTATCCGCTGATTGGGAACACGAACACTTCAACAAAATTGTTCAATCGATTCCTTTGCGACGCTCCGGCGACCCAGGGGATGTTGCAGGCGCAGTGTTCTTTTTTGCAACGTCCCCTTACCTCACCGGACAAGAGTTGTTTGTTGACGGTGGATGGGCTCTCAACGCTTCGTAAGGATTTCATACAGGCTCGAAGTCCGTAAAGCATCGAGGTGGCTGAGGTGGTCAAAGGCGCCGGGCTTAAGATCCGGTCCCAGATGGGTTCGAGGGTTCAAATCCCTCCCTCGATACCAACAACACGTTTCTGAAATCGAATTGTCTGAACATTTCATGCAAAACCGTTTAACGCCTGCTCGCTTCCCATACGTTGAGGGATGTCTTGGCCATGTCTTCCAATCGATTCGTTTTTGCAGTATTAATCTCGCTGTTTTTGGCAGTTGTTCCACTGAACAATCCTGTCGAAATGCTGTCCGATGCTGCGGAAATACAATCCGTTGGAGCCGCACTTGAAGACTATGAATTGTACTTTGACGACGGCACTTCGCTCACAACCAAGGAACCAACCGGATCCAGAAACGAGTCATCGCTCCTTGAATCGGGTGTGACATTCGACTCAGAGGAGTTGATTTCAGACTTGACAATACATGGCAAATCAGGAAATGAAGTCCGTATCTTTGCTTACATGAAATTCGAGAGCCCTGAAGTCAATGCAACCGCTGATATCACCTTCCGACTCCTTGCAGGCAATCAAGAAGTCGATCGATTTACAGAAACACTCGAGAACCCATGCACATCAGGCCTTTTTGGTAACGATTGCTCTTGGGTTCCATACCAAATCAATCTCAATGTTGGAACGGATGGCTCTCTTTTCGGAAACGGTGACCGAATAAAAATCGAAATTCAAGGCGATGCCTCATGCACAGAACAAGCAGGACCACTTTCTACATGCGATGTTGTTTTAGCATATGGGACTGAAGTCGGAAACGGTTACTCTCGAATGGAATTCCGTGCCAATGCTCTCGCTGGTTCACAAGTCAAAGTCCACGAAGTTGGCGATGGATGGAGCGAAACCGAAGTTGTTGAATGGTCTCCTACCCACCTCTCCGAGAAACGCAAAATGCAGTTTACGGTTGATGTTCGTGATGCATTTGGCCGTGCTGACATCGATTCTGTTGAACTGGTACTCTACACTCCAAATAAGGCATCAACGGTCTTTGACAAAGAATTCGACCCGAAAACAAATCAATTGAAGTTGGACAACAACGGTCTTGTTGGTACCTACGAGTTTACCTATGATTCAGGCATTGCTCACGGAGAATATCCGCTGAGTTTGTTGATTACTGATGTGCAAGGCCACGTCATTGAGTACGTACATCCACAGGGCATTACCTTCCTTGAGTACGATGTGTACCTTGATTTCCCTGCAACACAGATTCCAAAGTTGTTGGTCGCTCCAGGGCAAACCTCGTCGATTGAGTTGTCTGTCTTGCACACTGGTTCGCTCACCTCGGACCTGCGTGTTGAAATGGAACTGCAGCAATCGCTCCCATCTGGCTGGTCAGATCCAAACTGGGATAGCCCCGGTGGGTACATGCTAAGCGGAGGTGGTTCATCGGCTCGACCTTTGCTTACCATCCAAGCCCCGGAGGATTTGAGTTCATTGGCGGATAATTACCAGATCACAATCGAGGCATATGCTTACGCAACCACGGGTGCTGATAGCGGTTCACAAGTTCGTCTCGTTTCCATCGCAGTCGATGTTGAGAAAGTCAATCAGTTCGGTCCTCCTCGAATCGAAGTCTACGAAGATGTCGACCAGCAAAAGCAAATCTTTGCTTCAGATCGTCCAGAGCTATACAACGAGAACCTCTCGCATTACATCGACTACGACAAGGTTGGCGACTTCTACATGAGCATCAACAACGTTGGATTCGATGACGATAGTTATCGAATTCGAATCCAGGAGATACCCGTGGCATGGAGCCTGAAATTCATTATCAACGGAACTGGAACTGAATTGACCGAGCAAGGTATCGATTCGCTTACGCCTACGATTGGTCAAGGTGAGAAATTGGTGCTCAAGGTTGAGGTGTATCCTCCGTTTGAGCGCGATGCAACCGACATCGGCTTGGTCCGACTTAGTGTTACTTCGGACAGCAGCTCGGATGAAGTGTTCACGACACCGGTTGCTTGGACCGTCCACCGCACGTTCGGTATCGTTGGTGAAGTTATCTCGGATTCTGACGGCGGGACACTCGGTCAAATTGGTCCAGTCTCTCCAGGTTCAACTGTGAACTACAACGTTCGGATAACCGATTCATCCGATGATGCGGGGACAACGAACTGGGTCATCAAGAACCCTGCAGCATTGCAGCGAAACATCGACAACGACCCTGCATATGCAACATGGATGTACGAAATCACAGACATCGAAGGCAACATTGCACTTGTCGCCCCATTGACAGGCGGTCAGTATTACGATATTGAAGTTGAAATCACCATTCGTCAACAGGTTGAAGCAGGAATTCACGTTGTTTATCTCCAAGTTGCGGAGGAAGCCGACGGTGAAGAGGACCCACGGTACTTCGACCTTCCATTGACCATTGAAGTTGATGAGGAAGTCGTTCCAGGCAATCTCGTTGTAGAGCAAAAGTCGCAAGCGGAGCGCGTACGAGCAGGTCAAACCGTTCCGTTTGAATATCGAATAGATAATTTGAACAACGTCGAAGTTGACGTGGTCATTTCTGTGAAAGCGCCGGACGGTTGGGACGCTACATTGGATGACGGTGAAATCATCTCCTTCACGCTCGATTCCTTCTCTTCGAGAGAGTTTACGATGCAAATAACCGCACCGGAAAAACTCAAAAGCGGTGAAATGGTTGAATTTGAAATGACCGTTACACCAACAAATTACCAAGAATGTACAGCGAACCTGTGTTACATCCAAAAACCAACCTTCGAGTTTAAAACCGAGAATTCAGGTGTTCTTAATTCCATCATGAGCGAGATCGAAGATCCTGAACCAACAACCTTAGTTCTGTTCTTCTCCGTATTGGCCCTCGCTGGTCTTGGTCTGTATCGTCGTGGCCAGAACAAGGTGAAGGCGCAGATGTTTGCTGCTATGGTTGAACCCTCTGCCGTTGAGGCAGCCGCTGAAGATGAGGTTGATGCTGATATCATCGAGGAAGAAGTCGAAGAGGAGGTCCTCGATGACCTTGACTTGGAGCTCATTGACATCGAATCGAGTGAAGATTAAGCCTCATTTGTATGAACAACGTACCATTTCCCTTATGTGCTATTGGGACGACCATAACACATGAATGGGGCGGACACGCTGAAGATTGGTTCAAACCGAACATCCAAACTGGATCGTTCAAATCGTCGAACTGTGGCGCAGTCCATCTTTTTGGTGGCGCTCATGGTCTTCTCTACTTTGACCGCTATTGATTTTGTCACTGAAGAGGTAAGCGCAGCCTCCGATTTGGATGGAGATGGCCTCACGTACGGCCTCGAATACCTCATCAATACCGCTGCAACCGATTGGGATTCTGACAACGATGGTTTACCAGACGGTTGGGAATGGAAGTACGGGCTTGACCCACTTTCAGCGACCGGAGGCGATGGTGCAGTTGGTGATCCTGACGGTGACGGAATGTCGAACCTTCAGGAATATTCCTATCTTCAACCGTCCGGTTGGGACAACCCTGCAACAACCGGCATTCTCGACAACGGTGTTTGGTGGAACGGTACCATCCCAGTCAACGACTGGAACGAAGAAGACTCTATGCAGTTCAATCAGCCCCAGTGCGGCGATACGGGAAGCGACGGGCAAGGCAACATCATTCTCTGTGATGAAGATCCTGTCGGAAACGTGTGTGCCAATGGATTCGATGATGACAAGGATGGTCAAGTCGACGGCTCTGATTCTGACAACGACGGAGATGCTGATTGTGCCTCTGATGATGATGACGGCGATGGTATCGCAGACGAAGACCCCAACGGTTGGGATACGGACGGCGACGGTATGCCCGATGGATGGGAAGCAGCAAACGGTTTGAATGCAACCAGCGCCTCGAATGCAGATGGTGCAAATGGAGATCCTGATGGTGATGGTCTCATCAATCTCATGGAGTATGTCAACCCATCATGGACGACCACATGTGCCGGTGTACCTTGTTTCCGGCAAGGGCCGAACGGAGTGCCAACCGAGACAGTCTCACCCTGTGACCCAGTCCAAGGTATTGGTCCAGGTGCTTGTGCGACTCTTACCGCTGAAGTCGATGGTATCACCTCCACAAATCCACAGGATAGTGACTCGGATAACGACGGACTCAATGACTCCTATGAAGCACTCACTCTATTGACCGACCCTACGAGTTCCGATACCGATAGCGATGGTATTCCAGACGGTGTCGAGATTGCTGGCGCATACGGAAACCCTGCACTAGCTTCAGACCCTCGCAACAACAATACCGACGGCGATGCCTTCGACGATGGAGATGAAGATACAAATGGCAACGGGATCCTCGATCCTGGGGAAACCGACCCCACTCGACGTGAAGATTCTGGTGATGAGGACAACGACGGAATTCAGAACTGGGAAGAGAACCTCTCGTGCACTGAATGGGATGTTGCAGATACCGACTTCGGTGGCATCAACGACGGGGATGAGCGGAACGTAAGCCATGGAACCGACCCTTGCAATTCCCTGGTGAACTTCGCCACCACGTTTGTATCCTTTAGTGGAGCAAACCAACTGTTCCTTGCAGATGCAACAGGTTTCAATCCAAACGGTGGTATAGGCTACTACAACAATTCCGGAACCTACACAACCTTCAGTTACCTCTCTGCCTCGCTGTCGAGTAATGCGCTCTTGGGTGTCTCACCAGCACCGATTGGTACGCCAACTATTGAGAGTAGAAACGGCTCATTCTGCCATACGGAAGCAACTCAAGATGGCTCGATTGCGACCACTCGTGCTTATTGTGACGACGATTATACGGATGGTGACGGAGATGGGCTTGCAGATTGGGAAGAATTGCTAGGAACCTACGGCTGGTTCTCCAATCCAACCCTCGCTGATACCGACGGAGACGGCGTGAGCGACTACGACGAAGTATTCGATAACACAGACCCAACTGAGCCGTGTTTCAACACGCTTGATCCCGATGGTGATGGAATCAATTCCTACTTTGAAAACACCACGGGATGCAATCTTGCATTTATCGGAATCAACAACGGATCGAACGACATTTGGGTCACGGATTATCTATCAGTGGATACGGACAATGGTGGTGTCGATGATCGAACAGAGTATTTTGACAATACCAACCCCGAAAATAATCCTTCTGACGACCTCTTACCAGAGGATTTTGATAATGACGGTATACCCGATGCTGTCGAAAACATCACAGGTTCTGATTGGAGGAATCCAGATACGGATGGAGGAGGGATGCTTGATGGCGAGGAGTGTCCTCAACAATTCTGGTTGTTCAATTGCGTCGGTGCTCCGTTTGACATCTTTGACCCCAGAGATGACATTCCTCAAAACGATGTGATTTTCTGGGCGAACAACACAACAGGTGTGGTCGATTTTGGTAATGAAAAATACTGGAGGACATACACAAACGATATTCCAACAGGAGGTTCGTTTGCACACGATGACTCAGTTCACCCATTATCCGAAATAGCCACTCCATTTTCAAATTTCTCGCATATGGCGAGTTCGAGCTTTGCAAACGATACTGTGACCTGGCAAATCAATTACAACTTCCCGGTTAACAGCGGAAGCATTACGCTTCCTGCCTACACAACGAACATCTCATTTTGGTCGGATTCCGCTGCGACCCTCTCGAGAACCAACGATACTCACCGTTACGAAGTCGAGGGTGCTTACATCGAAGAAATCATCGTTCAGCAACCCGAATACTACTTCGATTGGAGTAGTCTTGCAGGGTCGAGTATTGCTGGCCAGGGCTTCCCGTATGAGACTACCTTGCCAAATTATTACACTGATTTAAACGACCCTCGCTCGGTCGTATTCAACATTACGAATGCTGTCATAAACGAAGCAACGGCTGTGAATGCATACGATCAAGCCCTCGCACTCCAAACCTTCTTACAAAACGGAAATGCGACGACAGAATTCAAATTGAATTTCGATGGCTCTGGCTTGGCTAATGACGAAGATTTGGCTCAATTTATCCTTGAAGACGCAAACGAAGGCACTTGCGCAGAATTTGCAACAACGTTCGTTACGATGGCTCGCATCATCGGGCTTCCTGCTCGACTTGTTAGTGGATTCAAGGGTGGTGATTGGACAGGAAATGGATATGCTGTTGGTGCTCAGCACTTGAGAACCTGGGGCGAAGTACGTCTTCAGCAATCGTCCTCGTCTGGCGGATTGGATTTCGGATGGGTTCCGTTTGACCCATGTCCAGATGCGGCCGAACTTGATGTACAGAACGTCGTCTATTCGCCGGATAATTTTGATCGGGATCTTTCCGCAGGTACTATTGGTATCACGGGGAACCTTTTGTTCCTCGATAACCAAACTGCGATTGAACAGCATAACATCCGTGCATTCCTTGTTCCGCTCGCTGATGCATTCAACGGCGTTTCGGGCCTAAATTCTCCTGAACGCTTGATCGAGTTTAACGTTACAGACTCGAATGGATTCTTCGACATACAAGGGATTCCTCTCGAAATTATTGAACCGGGATTCGGTGCAATAATGCTCGAGGTCGAGCAGAAAGGTTACGTATCGGGGCGAACGATACTCACCCCCAACTCATCGTCGACTGGAGCAGCGAATTCTTGGTGGATGAACATCACCGATGACGCTACAGTCAACCACACCTCCCCTCGTGCAATCAATGCTCCAATCGTGGGAGCTGGTGCAACGACAATTATCGAAGGTTTCATTGGCTATGAACAGGAGCCGTTTTCGGATGCTTCATTGGTTGTTAATTCAACAGTATGGCTTTCGTTTATTTCATCAGTCGATGGTGCACAGAACGTTTCCACACAAGTGGGTCCAACTGGAACATGGTCGATTGAATTGACTCTGGATGAACTGGAAACAAAAACCAACGTGAGTGCGACCTTAGGTTACGGTGGGTGGGCGCAAACTGAGGACGGAATCACGGGTCCAACCTATCACTTGCGTCCAACTCAAACAGCGTTCACGCTCGATATTCGTGATGCACCAAACCTCACGGCAACACTTGAAGGTCCAGGGACCAACTCAAGTCTTCTCCTTCTCAACAACGACATTTATGTCAATGGTACTGCTTTGACCATCGGTGCTTCCCCAGTAGCTATGGCTGGCGATCTCTCGTTCGAAATACGAGAAAACAACAGTGGCGGGGACTGGACTGAAATCTTCAATACCACCGTGAATGGTGCCTTCAACATTCAGCATTTCCTCAATGCGTCTGATGTACCCGTTGCATCAGGGCCTCTTGAGGTCCGTTTACGATTCTATCCCGTTCTTTACGAATCAACAGACGATGCAAATTTATCCACAGGCGATGTCTATTCCCTTGTTGGTCTCTTGGAATTTGAAGTACTAGCAACCCCACAGTTGCGGGGTGAATCTACCAATATTCTCGTTCAAATTTCCGATCATAGGGGTTCGGAAGTAGGTCTCGTCGTACCTGGTGACTACTCGTTCAGTTTTGATGGAAATTGGGTAAACACCACTTCCGATCCTGATTCATCCCTGATCACCCTCTCCTGGCCACTTGACTCGAATTTAAGGGCGGGCGATTACGACTTCGACATTCAGTACAATGGTTCTCTCCTTTATCAACCAAGTTTTGCTTCGGATACAATTCGAGTCCAAGCAGAAATCGGTTGGAATTTATCGATCCTCCAAGATTGGACACATCTGGGTAATACAACGTACATCGTTGGTGATATTTTCGATGGACAATTTACGACTGAACGTGTCCTTGGAAACGATACCATCATCGCCGTCACCATGTTTGATGGAGATGGCCTCCCAATTGATCTGGCCAACGGCATTCTAGACAATGCTACCGGCGAATTCAACCTCACGGTTGTTATGCCAACAACGCTTCCTTCCAATGGTTATGAGGTCATTGTCGACTTCATCTTCGATACCTTGGCCCCCGATGGAGGAGCGTACTACCGTGTTGTTGACACATCAACACCACCAAACCCACCAACGCTGCCGATTTTAACAGCCGGTATTGAGTCGGAGTTCCTTCTTGAGGAAGAATTGAATGCCATGGAATTCGTTTCCGGCGACCAAGTGATCTTCAATACCTCTGTGTTCGATGTTGCTGATGGCTCGAACATTTCTGACGTAACTGTCGAATACATCTGGGACTTTGGAAACTCCAACCAGACTATAGGTACCGCTGTAACCGATTCCGAAGGCAACGCCTCGTTCACATGGGCAACAACAAATCTTGCACCTGGTGATTATATCTTACAGATGTTTGTGGCTGATGATTTGACGGATCCGCTTGCCATTGGAAACAGCCGTCGAACTGGAAACAGCACTTTCGTTGATGTGACGGTACAGGTTCCCACTGACATCCGGATTGACGTTTTGCCATCAACCATTACAGCGGGTGTACCTTTCAACATGCAAGGGCAAATTCTCGATGACGATGACCCAAGTCGTGCTATAATCTCTGGTGTTCGACTTGATGTTTATTGGCAATCGAACCCAGAAGAACTTCTCCGAAGTGGTGTTCCAACGCTTTCGAATGGAAGCTTTAACCTCACTGTTCCCACAGACACAGCCAACAACGGTACGGTTCGGGGTCCACGTACGCTCGTTGTCGAAATTCTCGAGGATTCTTCACCGTATTACCTCCCATCTGAGACATCATCTGCGATTTTCGTCTTTGGAGTGACACAACTTGAAGGATTGCAACCAACTAACCCGGTCCTCGTCACTCGGGGAGAGACGGTCAACCTTAGCGCTACACTGGTGGAATCAAGTTTCAATTTCAGACCACTTGGGAACCTCAGTGTCACCACGAAGTTCCACGAGACATGGTTGTCTCCGGTCACTACGGATGGTTCAGGTATTGCCAACACTTCCTTTGCAATTCCCGCCAGTCATCCGCTCGGTCTGATTGTGGTCAGTTACTACTACAATGGCAGTTCCGATCTTCTCCCAACACAAGCAAACCTGAGCAGCGTGACCGTTCGTTCGCTCACGTTCATGGTCGTTGATGATATAACAGAAAATCCCGTTGCAGGTTCAAGTTTCAACGTTTCTGGACGAGTCGTTTCGGACAATGGAAGCGGATTGACCAATCGAGATGGTTCGAGATTAATCATGAACGTCTTGTTTACAATCGATGATGCTCCAACTGGATTTGCTGTGAGCAACGGCTCCGTACAAGATGGTGGATGGTGGAATGCCACCATTACACTGGCACCAGTATTTGAGCGTGGAACACATACCTTGGAAGCATCGATTGTTCCAACTGTAAACTTCTACATCGGCTCAAAGAACAATTCTACCTTCGATAGCCGTGGGTTCTCGGTGATTACATTCTTGAAACCATCATTGGATGCACTTGGCCAACCTTCGTTGAACGATCGTACTGAGCGAGGAACTATGCTCGATGTTCAAATAAAGCTCGAGGATAACCTAGGCCAAGCTCTTGCCGGACAACAGGTTACTTTCTCATTACCGGCGACCAACACAACCGATGAAGTTTCAATTTCAGTCACCACATTTGCGAATGGAACTGCAAATACAAGTCTGATGGTCCCATTTAATGCGTCGGTTGGATTCAGCGATGTGCTTGTTTCCTACGATGGAATCAGTGGAACAACAGGTGTTTCTGGATACAATACTTCGACAGAATTTGTGACACTTGCTGAAACAAATATAACGATTCTTGAGCATACTGAATCCCTCATCGCAGGCCAAATGCTGTATGTGAACGGAACTTTGCTCGATGACCTCAACATGCCACTGTTCGTTGATGGCGTCGAATCCGTGGCAATTGTTCGTCTCTTCGTTGACGGCGTGCCTGTTGCAAGTGTCCAGAGTGATGCACTCACCGGTGCTTATGCTATTTCGTACCTCGTCCCAGAATCGACGACTTCAGGCATGCATATGGTCGAAGTCCGGTTTACAGGTGGACGCGATTGGGTTGATCCAGTCGGCATCGGTGATTCTGTTGATCCTGAGTTCTACATGCCAAGTTCTGCGACGGTTGATTTCAATGTCAGTGTTCCAACACAGATCTTGCTGATTACACCAACTGGCGAAGTGAACCGTGAAGAAACCATGACTGTCCAAGGACGCCTGTTGGACATTGTGGACAACCCATTGCAAGACCTTACCATCGACATCTACCTCAATGATGTGTGGATGACCAATGTTACAACAAATGCGACTGGATTGTTTTCAGCCGTTATTCCTGTGCCCGCTGATGCAGCGCTTGGCCCGATGTCGTTGGATACCCGCTTCAATGGTACGGTGTTCTATCTGCCAAGCGATGCAGGTGGTACCTGGACGGTTTTCAGTCAGATTCTTGTTTCTGTTTCCGTACCTTCTCCTCTCGCAGTAACCGATACAACAACGATTACTGGAAGTGTGCTCGATAACCAACTCGAGCCGATCGAAGGTCATGTTGTTGAGCTCAAGGTGGATGGTTTTGTCTTGACACAAGTGACGACTGAAGCCGACGGAACGTTCTCGTACGAGTGGACCGTTCAGGACTTCTTCAATTTCGGTGACAATTTGCTTGAAGCGAATGTCATTGCTCAAGGCTACTATCGAGAAGGTTCAGCCAACCAATCCTTCTTCTTGGCGCATCGCTCTGCAATGACGCTTGAGTTTGATGATGGAGTAGATGCAACCCGTGGAGACTTCTGGACCTTCTCTGGACGTCTCTACGATATCGATACGGTCGATCAGGATGGAATCGGTGGCGAGAGTGTTCTCGTCTACCTTGACGGTCAATACATGTCGACACTAACAACAGCCTCTGATGGGACCTTCTCAGGACAAGTCTATGCAAGCATGGATCTTGAGCGAGGAAACGGTCACATCATTCAGGTTGTCTTCGAGGGAACCCAGGAGCATCTAAGCACACTCACCAACGGAACAGTGACTGTATGGGCAGACATTGTCATCACCATAGACAGCACATCGTCCTCACAGTCTGTCCGCTCTGATCCTGCGAACCCGATTCGTCTGACAGGAAGCGTCGCAGAAATCGGTGGCATTGGTGAAGTCTTCGAAGATGTGGTTGTCTACGTTGGAAACGGTACAAACTGTATCAACAACTTCGAAGGTGCAATTTGTTTTGAAGGGGCAAAAGTCGACTGGGATATCGGGAACTATACGATTGTTGTTGATGCTCCGAAGGAGCTATCATCAGGTTCCCAATTTGTCAGCATCGATGTCCCAAGAGATACCAGCCTCTACATCAACGGTGCCTCGGAGTCGCATCCAATTTACATCAAGGTCAACGCTGAAATCGAGATTTTTGTTGATAAAATCGAAGAGAATGTTGACGAAAATGTCGATGGCAGTGTTACGATTGTGGCTGAAGATACATTGACTGGTCTAGGGGGTATCGCAGTTGAATTCTATCTCAACGCAGGAAATGGTTCACAACTCAGCGCTATGACCAAATTGACGGATGCTGAAGGCGTTGCCGACTTCGAGTTCAACAGGGTTCCTCCTGAATATGGGGACGCTTCTGTGTATGGTCAAGTGTATTTGGACATCATTATCAACGATCCAAGACTTTCAGACCAGACAGTTGCTGAATTCAACATCAGTCGTCAAGCTGGATTTGCACCTGTTTACGAATTTGAAGCAGAAGCCTCTGAAGTGAGCCCGTGGACCTACGTTGCCTTGGTGTTCCTTGCAGCAGCGGTTGCTCTCGGAACGGTCATGTATCGACGAACTCGACAGAACGAGTTGCTTTCAGAGATGAGTGAAGTCTTCGAATACACGGCTGAGCTTCTCGCTGCAGGAGATGCAACACGAGAGGCGATTTTCAACTGCTATCAGAACCTCTGCTCAACCTTACAGACGCGTGGATTGCTACGTCGAGACTTCGAAACGGTTCGTGAGTTCGAAGTTGCCATCCGACAAGCGACTCCAGGCATCAGTGATGAGGCACTAGAATCGTTGGATAATATGTTCGAAATGG